>JBCCNG010000461.1:0-4158 GCA_039025955.1 Cyanobacteria bacterium P01_C01_bin.72
CGGGAATTAATTAAACCGCGTCCATATTCAAAACTGGAGTTTCAAGGAAACCCCTTTTCCCTTTCCCCCTTTCCCTTTAACCTAACAACAGACAAGTTAAAACTAATGGTTTCAAAGTGGATGGGGTTCAGCACGATTCATGACAAAAAAAAGAGCCTGGCTATACCAAGACTCTTTACTGGAAACTCTTTACTTAAATTAGGCTGGACTTTTGACCTAACTAAAACTCGATTACAAATCGTTAATTAAAGATGCAAATATTTAGCTTCTGCTTCAAGTTGCTTAACCAGGCTTTCATTTCCCTTAGCACGAGCAGCTTCTAGTCGGGCATTTAAGCTACGACGCATGTTTTCGCGATGACGATTATGAGCGTTCTTGAGGATATCTTTGCGATTGTTGTTCATAGTGGACTTTTAATTTTAAAAACTTAGTGTATGAGGAACGGACATATAAGATAACATTTTTATAATGAAAAGGGTTGCTTATCAGAGAAACTTTATAAAATTTAGATAGATTAGGCAAAATATTTCTAATATTCCAGTTCAATTCTTCCTCCCAACAAACGTATGATTGCTCTATTAAATCGAGAACCTCAAACCTATCAAGGACAATTTGGCGCGTACACCATTACCAAGCGCGATCGCCTGGAAGTTATTATCTATCGTGGGGGATTAGTTTTAGCCGCAGCCAGTTTTGCGATCGCCAGCAATCTCTTTTTTGCTCAGGGGTCAGCGGCATTACCCGCAATTACGCCGCTATTTGCCACTTTCTCCCTTGGTTTGGGGGTCAGCCTCTACTTTATTCATATTTATATGCAGGCTCTACATCGGACATTACAGGCATTTTGGCTGGTTGGTACAGTAGCGACAATTGCGATCGCTTTATCAAGTCATGAACCTCTAGCTCTTTATATCTATAGCCATCCTCTCACTCTTCTAGGAACAGGATTTACTTTTGCTGCCTTGACGGGAATCTTTTTTAAGGAAGCGTTTTGCTTCAACCGTCTAGAAACCAAAATCTTGACTCCCATTGTGCCTCTGTTGCTATTAGGTCATTTAACTGGCATCTTGCCTATTGAGGTAGAACAGGCTTTATTAGGGGCATGGTCAATTGGCTTCAGTATCTTTGCCATTAGGAAAATGACTCAGGAAATAGATCCTGATATTGGTGATAAGTCGGTCTTTGCCTATTTAAAACAGCAGTCCGCAACCAGTAACGATGCCTAAAAGTTTAGTTTCTTGGTTTGAGGCACAAAGGCGCTTAGTTTAAGCTATGTAGGCAGAGGGCAGTCCTAAAGGATTAGCTAGCGCGTCAGGGCAGAGGGCAGAAGTTAGACATACTTCATGAGTTATGGAAACGCTATAGATAGATTGACCATAACTAAAATTGGGATTTTTGGCTTAATTCCCAGCCAGATATAGGCAATAATATCGGCCAGAAAATGAAGGTGATTAACAGGGCGATCCAAGATGTGTAGTCAGCTTTATCAGTACTGTTATCAAGCAAAAATTTGCCAAGATAGAGGAAAAAAATTATCAGGGATATAGTTAGGTAAGTATGTATCATAATTCTGCATACGTATAGTTTTTCGCTGTCAGTTTTCGCTTTGAGACAATTCGTTGATTCAGATATTTCCAGGCTTTTTAATCAGAATTAAATATTCTGAACCATCAATTTTATTGGGCTGATCTAACCTACGTCCTGACTATTCATCGATATGCACAATTGAGCGGTTAATAAATTACAGCTATATCAAGTTACCAAAAGTGACAAGGGCAGATTTATCTTCGATTGAGCAATAAAAACTAGCAATGCTCAATTGCCGCCTCAAGAGCGATCGCAATGTGTGTCCAGTGTGTTCCCCCCTGGCAAAAAGCAATATAGGGTTCGCGCAAAGGGCCATCGGCGGAAAATTCGGAAGTGCTGCCATCGATAAAAGTACCTCCCGCCATAACTAATTGACTCGCGTAACCAGGCATAGCCCCAGGAACAGGTTCAACATAAGAATCGATTGGGGAATGCTGCTGAATCGCTTTACAGAAGGCAATCAGCTTCTCGGCAGAACCCAGCTGTACCGCTTGAATAATGTCCCGTCGCGGGTCAAAAGGAAGAGGATTAACGGCATATCCCAATTGATCAAAGACATAGGAAATCAAATGACTACCTTTGACCGCCTCTCCCACCATTTGCGGTGCCAGAAATAACCCTTGGAACATGAGGCGATTCTGCTCAAAAGTTGCACCACTGCTGCTACCAATACCAGGAGAGGTTAAGCGACAGGCTGCCATTTCTACTAATTCGGCTTTACCCGCAATATAGCCCCCAGCGGTTACAATTGTGCCGCCAGGGTTTTTGATGAGTGAACCTGCTATCAAGTCCACTCCTACTGCGGTCGGTTCGAGGTCGGAGACAAATTCTCCATAACAATTATCAACAAAACAAACTGCATGGGAATTTTGCTGCTTGACTGACTCCACAATTCTTTGAATCTCGGCTATGGATAAACTTGGTCGCCAAGAATAGCCGCAGGAACGTTGGATCAACACCAAACGAGTATTTTTAGTTACCGCAGTACTCAAACCCTGCCAATCTATCGTTCCCGCTTCGGTCAGATCTAGCTGTCGATAGCCAATATTAAGATCTTTGAGGGAACCTTGATTTTGACCCCGTAAGCCGATCACTTCTTCGAGGGTGTCATATGGTTTCCCTGCCACAGCCAGCATTTCATCACCTGGTCGTAACACTCCATATAAACAACAGGCGATCGCATGAGTTCCCGAAACAAACTGGACTCTGACGATGGCGCTTTCTGCCTGCATGATTTGAGCAAATACCTGGTCTAAAGTCTCTCGACCCAGATCGTCATGTCCATAGCCGCTGACGCTGGAAAAATGCTGTACGCCGACACGATTCTCTTGATAAGCACCCAAGACTTTTTGGAGATTTTGCTTGACCTGAGCGTCAATTTTAGAAAAAATCGGTATTAGTGCTTTTTCGGCTTCTAAGAGCAGGCGATCGCTTTTCATGTTTTTCACGAATTACTGAGATGATTCTTGTGATCATAAAGAGAAATGCTTGGGCAGTTTATCTTGCTACTAACCTGTTCTGATTAGCAATTTGGCTTGAGTCATGTCATACAAGACTAGAGTGTGACAAGCAGAAACAAATGAGAACTTTGTTGCGTTTTGTGTACTGTTTATTAGATGATGGAGCAAATTGCATTCCCAGTAATTATATAGAGTTGAAATTTAGTTTTATCAATGATTGCGACATCAGAAAAAATTCCTCCTGCCTGGGGAACAATTATCTACATGGGCATAATTCACCTTACAGCTTTATTTGCCCTCTTCCCCAGTAATTTTAGCTGGAGTGCCTTGGGAGTAGCTTTCGTACTTTATGTAATCACCGCAGGAGTTGGTATTACTCTCGGGTTTCATCGTCTCGTATCTCACCGTAGTTATCGAGTACCTCGACTGCTAGAATATTTTTTGATCTTTTGCGGTACTTTGGCAGGTCAAGGTGGTCCATTAGACTGGATTGGGTTACACCGAATGCATCATCAATATTCCGACTTAGAATCTGATCCTCACAATTCCCTCAAGGGGTTCTATTGGAGTCATTTGGGCTGGATGCTATGTCAAAACCCCGCCAACGACAAAATAGACCGCTACACTAAGGATATTGCAGGCGATCGCTTTTATCAGTTTTGTCAACACGGCATGATTCCGCTTCAGCTTGTTTTGGCAGCAGTCTTATATTATTTTGGCGGTTTACCCTGGGTTGTCTGGGGTGTATTTGTGCGTTTGGTAGTAGTGTTCCACTGTACTTGGTTTGTCAACAGTGCGACCCATAAGTTTGGCTATAAAAGCTATGAATCCAATGATACATCCCTCAACTGTTGGTGGGTTGCTTTACTTACCTTTGGTGAAGGCTGGCACAACAACCATCATGCTTTTCAATACTCAGCGCGCCATGGTTTAGAGTGGTGGGAAATCGATTTAACCTGGATGATGATCCAAACTTTATCGTTCTTGGGTTTAGCCACTAAAGTCAAACTACCCCCTAAAAATCGTAAAAAACTGATTGGTTAATTGTTCCGTACTGTTTAAATATTTTATTTAAACCGCGTCCATATTCAAAACTGGAGTTTCAAGGAAA
>JBCCNG010000462.1:0-4156 GCA_039025955.1 Cyanobacteria bacterium P01_C01_bin.72
ATTCTTTTTAGCGATCGCAAACCCATAAGGCTTGCCCTGCCTTACATTTCAGTATGGTGTCACCCCGTGAGGTAAATTCGTTTAATTATTTTTTTGAATGATTTAACTGCGGAATGTCAGATTTAACTGCGGAATGTCGGATCAAGCTCTTGGTTTCCAGTAAGTGAGGCACGCCTGGCAGCTAGATCAACCGCTCACTCTCTCAAATTCATTCTTCAGTTATTTTCTAATTTCTGCGGAATGTGGGTTGGAATAAAATCAACCTTGTACTAACTCCTGCAGATTCTTGAGTCCCTGCTCATAATCTTTACCAATCATAGAATCCATAAAAAACCCTAAATAAGCAGCAAACGGTTTTGTATAGATAGGAACTCCAGCACGCATGTCTGTATCCAAAGACCAGATAACCTCAGTTACCTGATTCTCGGCAATTAAATCAAAGCTGGCATCAGCCGTTCCTTGCTTGCCAAAATCCAGATGAGTTTTAATATGACTTGGTTTTTCTGCGGTAATAAATTCCTGCGAACCCTTTCCCACACGCGGATCATCACTAGACCAGAACATTTTTTGCTTTAATCCGCGACCCACAATCTTAAATTCCGCATTCGGGTCGATTTCTGCCCAAGGAGACCACTTGTTCCACTGTTTGAAATTTGAGATTAAAGGATAAATCTGTTGCGGTCGAGCATTAATAGAGATTGTGCGTTCAACATGAACTTGGCTCGGTAAAACTAAACCAATAGCTACTGTTAATATCAATAAACTAGCTAAAATTGCCGAAATCCTTTTCAACCAAAACATATTCTCAAGATAGGAAAAATTTCACACATAGTATAAAAACTAAAGCTAGATCTTGCCAGATGTTTTGTTGCTGCAAAATTTATGGTAATGTCCGAATTTACTATGCTGTTTTGGTTTGCTTAAACTTATTGCGATCGGGTAACTCTTGTTCCAAATAACGTAAACGCGGCTCACGATAGGCGATCGCCACCACCATCAAATTGATTACGCCTAAAATTACCAACAGCAGCGTTACCCCCTGACCCATGCCAGTACTAATAACTTTGCCGATCGCCTGAGCAATTATTCCCCCCTCTGCCATCAGGGGGTTTAATACGTTATCTACCAATGGACCCGCCAACAGATAAGCACAGATAGCTAGCGATCGCTCTAAGGTTTGCTGGAGAGCAAATACTCGACCCTGAAGACGGCTGGGAACTTTACTTTGCCAAATTGCCTGATTACAGCTAACGATAATTGGTTGAGAAAATAAATAGCCAAAAATGCCACAAGCCAAGATAATCGGCGAAATTTTTAGCCCCCCAATCAGCACAATCAGTCCTTGAAAACCAACAAAGCAAATTATCGCCTTAACTCGGTTGCGGGGCCCCGACCAAAAGCTAATTAAGACACTCCCCACCAACATACCGCAGCCGCCAATGGACAAAATAGAACCTAACTGCTGCTTTTGAAACAGTAAGGGCCAGAGAATGACTTCAAGCATACCCATCGTGAAGTAGCTAATGGCAATAAAACAAACTAGACGTAGTAAACCTGGTCGCAAAACAATATAGTTCCATCCTGCTATCGCATCTGCCAAAACTTGATTCACAACCTTGTTTCCCTTGCGGCTAAATCGTTTAAAGTCGGGAAACTTGACGCTAACCAAAGTTATAACCGCTGTACAGAAGGTGACAATATCAATTAGAAGAATGGTTCGCAAATTGAAATGTTTGAACAAAAGCTCGGCTATAAAAGGAGAAGCGATTTTAGCGATCGCAAAGGATACCTGCACCATGCCGTTAGCACGACTCAGATTTTGTGGTGGGACAAGTTGGGCGATCGCCGCTGTATATGCCGGCTGCTGAAAAGCATTGAGACTGGATGAAATCACCAAAGCCAAATAAATATGCCATACGGCTAAATTATCTGTCCAGACCAAAGCCAAAATAGCAATTGTGATTAATCCCGTGCCCAGGTCGCTCATAATCATTGCCGAACGTCTGTTCCAGCGATCGACTAGAACTCCCGCAAAGGGAGAAATAATCACCTTCGGCAAATACATAAAAAAGATTGTTAAGGCAAATTGGGTTATTGTGCCGGTATTTTGATAGGTTTTCTCCAAAATCCAAAATGCCAGACCAAATTCCGTTAGCTTTGTGCCTAGTAAGGACACAACTTGCCCAACCCAGACAATAAAGAAGGTTTGCATATAAAATTTACAATACAGATTTTAATAATGAGCGATCGCGAGTTTATGATAATAAAATAGCTACAGGTAAGCTATTGCCAACTATGATAGCCACCTAAGACCAGATACGACATGTATCAAAAGCCTTAACGACGATAGCATGACTGTTTTTAATTGCCCATGGTTGCTGAACGAAGGCAGAAGCCCGATTTTAAAGCTCTTGTCCAAAACATCAACCCGCCACAAATAAATGTAATAGGTATTCATACGGCAATACCATTTAAGACTATCACAGTAATATGAGGCTGTTTTAATCTTCTGGGTGCGTCTTAAAGCGAAGGCACAAATGCCCTTAGTCCACAGTCCTTCGGACAAGCCCTCGTGGATACACTCAATGCGGCAAGTGCAAGCCGCGACCCATTTTCAACCTATGTAGGCAGAGAATCAATGCTTATGGAGTGAAAGTAATTTTTATTACATGATTATTACGCTTTTGGTACACTATTGAAATAAAAACAGAATCTCACTAAGATGATGGTTGCTAAGTATATTGCTTGCTAAATATATTTACGATCCTGATATCTTAAACTAGGATCACAGGCGCTAATAGAAACTAGTGGAAATTAATGGCAAGGGTGGAGAATTACTCGGAAAACTACTATCTGATTTTGGGAATACCCCAAAATGCGAGCCTGAAGGAGATTAAGCTCGCTTTTCGTCGTTTAGCGCGTCAATATCATCCCGATTTGAACCCTAACGATCCAGTTTCTGCCGAGAAGTTCAAGCTAATCTCCCAAGCCTATGATGTGCTATCTGACAGCAAAAAACGTCGTCGTTATGACCGCCATATTCCTCTCCAGCAGCCAAAAGTATCGCGTCAGAATACCAACTACAGAGCGGCAACTACTACCCCTTCAACTCCCTTAGACTATTACAACCGTGGTTTACTGAGGACTCAAACCAAAGAATATCGTCAGGCAATTGACGATTATACTCAAGCCATTAAGCTAAATCCCCGTTTTGTTGATGCCTATCTTAAAAGATGCGAAATGCGCTACAAGCTGGGAGACAATCAGGGGGTATTAGACGATTGTTATGAGGTGTTCAATATTGATCCTTCTGTCGCCAAAGCCTATTATTATCAAGGTCGAGCGCGCTATAGTTTGGGCTATATCGAGCCAGCAATTGCGTCCTATGGTTCAGCGATCGCCCAAGAGCAAAATTATCCTCAAGCCCATTACTATCGGGGCATTGCGCATAAAGAGTCAAGCAATATTGACCTGGCAATAGAGGACTTGGCGATCGCCGCTAAGTTATTTCGTCAGCAAAAAAACTATGATGCCTACCGTCGGACGCAAAAAGCCGTTAACGAGCTAACGAAAAACAATGTAGTTGACCACCAAAACAGCCTGGCATATAACTTTTTGACCACCGTAGCTCTTTCTTTTTGGAATCCTAGCGGTGGTTTACTACCAGCCTTTTCTCGTCTGGAAGATAAGCAGTCAACGCAGGTAGGAGTAGTTTATGGTTTGCTGTCTAGTTTAGGGTTTATCTGTGGCTACTATATGACAGGAATTCCCCTTGCTACCCCTATTGGGCAACTATTTTTGCTCGGTTTAATTCCTTTTATCAGCTTTGTCTTAACTGGATACATCTCAAGACAATTGTGGCATCATCGGGGTAGCTTTGCCACAGATGTTTTTATTGCGGGGGTAGCAGTTGCCCCCCTAGCCTTGGCGACTGTTTTGATTGGATTTGTATCTATTGGTGCTATATCTTTGGTGATTCCCCTACTATTATTCGGCTGTGCTTATAGTGCGATCGCTTTACAGGCAGGCTATATTCAATTATTAAATATGACCGAAGGCAAAGCAGCTTTCATGGTCGCAATTATGCTAATGATGAATAGTTTTATTTCTTTAATATTAGTGACTAATTTTACTGTTTAACTTAGAGATAAAAAAA
>JBCCNG010000463.1:0-4152 GCA_039025955.1 Cyanobacteria bacterium P01_C01_bin.72
AGAAAAGATCTTAATCTCTTATTCATACGAGAGATCTATGATGATCTTGCTTACTATTTGCTCACTACTATTTTTTTAATAGTCCACACCCAAGCATAGATTGCAGGTATTACCAATGAACATCGAACAACTAAACGCTGATTACGGTATTGCAGATAAGGTCAAGTTTGTTGAGGGTCAAGGCGGTTTTCCCGTGATTGAGGTCAACAATGAACATACAGAAGCTAAGATCTCAGTATATGCAGGACAGGTATTATCTTTTAAACCTGCTGGTCAAACAGAAGACGTGATATTTTTGAGCAGTAAAGCATACTACCAAACAGGTAAAGCGATCAGGGGTGGTGCGCCTCTTTGCTGGCCCTGGTTTGGCCCTGATCCAGAAGATCAAGGACGGGCTAATCATGGTTTTGTCCGCAATCGTCTTTGGCAAGTGCTGCAGGTAGTTAGCACCCAAGATGGGTCAACCAAGGTAACATTGGGCTTATCAGCAACTGAGGAAACTAAAGCAATTTGGGACTATAGCTTTAACTTTTCCATTGCGATTACCGTAGGTCAGGTTTTAACTATAGATCTAATTACCCAGAATACCGACTCGAAGCCTTTCCAGATTACTCAGGCTATACATACCTATTTTAAAATTGGTGATATCAACCAGGTTTCAGTGTTGGGTTTGGCTGATAAAACCTATATAGACAAGGTAGATGGCGGTCAAAAGAAAACTCAATCAGGAGACGTAACTTTCTCTAGTGAGTGCGATCGCATTTATTTAGATGTTCTTTCCCCGTTAACTGTTGATGATCAAGCCTTAAATAGAAAGATTGTGGTTAGCGCCATCAACAGCAAAACAGCAATCGTGTGGAATCCTGGAGCAGATGTGACTGCTAAAATGGCAGATTTAAGCGATCGCGACTATGAAAACTTCGTCTGTGTGGAGACGGCAAATGCGGCTAATGAAGTAATTGAAGTTGCTGCGGGTGAGCAGTATCAAATGACTGCAGAATATGCAGTGCAGTAAAAATTAATCAAAACGACTGTAACTATTGACCAATAAAAACAAACGACCAGGTGGAATAAATAAAAATTGCCACAGCTAATGCGGCTAACAAAGCCTCAATAATATTGCCAATTAAGGAAGCGATCACAATTCCCGCACTGGCTTTTAATGCCTGCTGCATTCGCGCTGATCCTTCCAAATTGCCACGATAGGCATACTCGCCGATAAATGCGCCGATGATTGCCCCCAACAAAACCCCAATTAAAGGCCCGCCAAAAGGTAAAGCTGGCATCAAGCCCACAAAACCCAGCACCATGCCAGCGATCGCTCCATACTGACTCCATTTACTTGCCCCCGACTGTTTCGCCCCAAAATAGAGAGCAACATATTCTACTCCTGCACTGAGAATCAAAACAATAAAAATCAAAATCATTGACCAACCAATTCCCGCAAAGCCAGTGTAAATACTCCAGCCTAAAATAGCGACTAAGATAATGCTGCTGCCAGGTAATCCAGGAATCATTGCTCCAATTATGCCAATCGCCATAATTCCCAGGACGATCCAATAAATAGTAGTTATATCCATAATTCTTACTTCTTACCTATTACTTATTACTTATTACTTAAAACCAGTTGACAAACAACACACACCCTTAACTTGTCACCAATGCTCATTACTCATTCAAAGCCTCGGTGCTACTAACCTTTGAAATCGGTCTTGACGCTGTTGCAATTGTGCGGGGATGCCGTTGGGATAGGCTTGATTAATAATGCCAATAAGCTGCTCAATACGGTTACCAGGATCGGGATGAGTACTCATAAACTCAGGCTGTCCTCCTGCATTTCCCCTGGCAGAATCGAGAATTCTCATTAGTTCAACAATGCCAATGGGGTTATAGCCCGCTTCGGTCATAAACTGAAAGCCCAGGCGATCGCTTTCTAGTTCATCATCGCGACCATATTTGAGATTGATCATCTGATTTACGGCTTGAGCTAAGATTGCTGCCTGTCTACCGTTACCTTGGCGATCGCTGGCGGCAATGCCCACGGCATTAACCAAGGCGTTACCTAACTGCTGTTTGGCTAAATGTTCTGCCCCATGACGACCAATAACATGACCCACTTCATGACCCAAAACTCCCGCTAGCTGGGCTTCTGAGTCGAGGCGACTGAGTAGGGCGGCGGTAATAAATACTTGACCTCCCGGGAGAGCAAAAGCATTGACGGTACGGGAATCGCGTAACAGATGGAAATTGAAGGGATAAGGAGAATTTTTGGCAGCAGAGTTTTGGACGACGCGGTTGCCTACTTCATCGACATAATCTTGCAGAGTTTGATTCGGATAGAGATTGCCGTGCTGCGCCGCTATTTTGGGCGCTGATTGACGACCAATCACAATTTCTTGCTGAGGAGAAAGCTGTACTCTTTGCTTCTCTCCCGTAATCGGGTTTTCGCTAACGTTAGTGAAATAGTTGAACATTCCAAAAACGGCGAAGATTGCGCCTATTACTAAGCGAACTAATAATCGACTCACTGGCTCAATTTTGAATTTCAATTAAATTGTTTGCCGAATATTATCATGAGTCCTAACGCTGACTGATATTTCTTTGAGCTTCCTTAATCCGCGCCGGGTAATTCTATATTATCCCTACTATTATTGGCGTAATAACCCCATCATGTATATCTTGGGACATAAGTTTAAAGTTTAAGTTGTTGTCAGGACACGCAGACGAAGGGAGTGATAATTTAAATAATTAAGCCTCGTGACAACTGGGGCATGACTCACGCTTAACTATATTGGAAATGGATTTTAAATTTAATGCTAGAAACTCCACCTAAAATAAATCGCATTGATGGTCGTTTATGGTCACGTTTTATTGAAGTAGCTTTACCCTACTGGTATCCCAGCAAGAAAAAGGCAGGAATTTTCTTTATTATGCTGGTGTTACTATTAGTATTTTTATTCGCCTTCCTCTTTCTAGCGATCGCAGGAATTGTCGGGTTAGGACAGCTATTGTTCCCCGAATTTACGAATGAAGCAGCGGCGGGTTTAATCGCCATGAGAGAGGGCATCTTTACTAACTCTACTTCTCGGATCATACTCGCTTTAGCTTTAATCTTACCTACGGCGATTTTTGGCTGGAAATTCAATCGCTGGCGAGGGCGGGTAAAACAATGGAGTTTATTGGCTTTATTGCTCTTACTCTCAATTATGGTTAGCGGTTTAAACGTGATCATTTCCTTTACCGTTCGCTTCATTGACACTGCCCTGGTGGATAAGGATGAATCAACTTTCTGGCTATTTTTGGGAGTATACGGCGGAGTGTTTGTTATCGGTACGGCGATCGTCGTTATCTATCGCTACTGTCAAGAATTACTGGGGGTTTATTGGCGCGAATGGCTGACCGACAATATTCTTCAGCGTTATTTAGATAATCGTTCTTACTATCAAATTAATGCTGGTAAGCAAATTGATAACCCTGATCAGCGGATTGCTGAAGATATTAGATCTTTCACCCGCACCAGTCTTAGATTATTGTTGAGTATTCTTGATTCGGTGATTACTCTCGTCTCCTTTGTGGGAGTGCTGTGGGCAATTTCTAGCAGTCTATCTTTAGTACTGGTGGGCTATGCTGTGTTTGGTACTGTGGTCACAGTAGTGCTAGGTAGAAGACTGATTGGACTTAACTATACTCAGCTACAGCGAGAGGCTGACTTTCGTTATGGTTTGGTTCATCTACGAGACAATGCTGAATCGATCGCCTTCTACGGGGGAGAGTCTCAGGAATTGGAAGGCGTAGGGAAAAGATTTTCTCGGGCAATTCGTAACTATCATGCTTTAATTGGCTGGCAGCGCAATCTCGATTTTTTCACCACGGGACACAATTATTTTGTGCGTATTCTACCTTATTTGGTTGTAGCTCCTCTTTATCTGGCAGGAGAAACTGATTTTGGCGCAATTGGTCAGGCAACGGTCGCATTTTTCCAAATTTTCTTCGCTTTGACGGTAATTATCAATCAGTTCGATCTGCTCACGGCATTTGCGGCGGGGATTAACAGAATTGCGGCTTTTGATGAGATTTTGACTGATTTCGCAGTTGATACAGTCACAGAAGGAGAATCTACTATTAGCTCCACTGTAGACTCCCGTTTAGCAT
>JBCCNG010000464.1:0-4144 GCA_039025955.1 Cyanobacteria bacterium P01_C01_bin.72
AAATTATGGTCGAACAGAAGCTTCATGCCTTAACTATCAAAGTCTGCTGTTCTCTTTCGGCTGCATAGCTGAGACAGGCTAAAATGTCTTCCATTGTTAAGTAGGGAAAATCATCAAGTATTTCTTCGTAAGTCATTCCTCCAGCTAGATAAGAAAGAATATCATAAACAGTAATTCTCATCCCGCGAATACAGGGCTTGCCGCTACGCTTTCCTGGCTCAATGGTAATGATATCGCGATAGTTCATGGTTTTTGAAGGTCAGAAGTAAGAAGTAATAAGTTAGAGACAAGGCATACCTTGTCTGTACAGAAGAAAATTAGACCAGTTGAATTTTGCCGCTAATTTAAAAGATTTGCGTTCTCCACCTAAGAATAATTTAGAAGCCCTAAAAGGCGATCTGATTTTAAGTATCGTACTATTACTGCTACCTCCTACCTCCTACCTCCTACCTATTACCTACGAGCTAATAACTTGTATGGTATGAAAATTAATTAGAACGACTATAACTTCCAAGATTGCTTAACTGATTGTGCCAGTTAGGGGAGAACTCGCGCTAGCATATTGCTTCACAGGAATCCTACCTGCTAGATAAGCCAGTCTACCAGCGATTGCCGCTAGCCCCATTGCCTTACCCATTGCCACGGGATTTTGCGCTAAAGCGATCGCACTATTAACGAGTAGTGCATCCGCACCCATTTCCATCGCTAAGGCTGCTTCACTGGGAGTCCCAATTCCCGCATCAACCACCACAGGAACATTTGCTTCTTCAATAATAATGGCGATGTTGGCGGCATTGTTAATTCCCTGTCCCGAACCGATGGGAGAACCTAAAGGCATAACCGTTGAGCAACCCACTTCTTCCAGGCGTTTTGCCAGTAAAGGATCAGCATTGATGTAGGGAAGGACAGCAAAACCTTCTTTGACTAGTTGTTCGGCTGCTTCCAATGTGCCAATGGGGTCGGGCAAAAGATATTTGGCATCGGGTATGACTTCTAGCTTGATAAAATTATTGTCTTCTTGTCCCAGTAGCTTTGCCATTTCTCGACCCAGACGGGCAACCCGAACCGCTTCCTCGGCAGTTTTACAGCCTGCGGTGTTGGGTAACATCCAGATCTTACTCCAGTCAATTGCATCGGCTAATCCTTCGTGTCCAGGGGCTTTCGTTTGTACTCGACGTACCGCAACGGTAATAATTTCGCAGCCGCTAGCAGCAACACTCTGCTGCATTGCCTCCATACTGGGATATTTGCCTGTTCCTGTCATCAAACGGGAGTTAAAAGTACGTCCAGCAATAGTTAAGGGTTGATCGTTGTCTATCGAGCGATCGCCTGGTAAAGTAGCAGCCGTTAAAGGCGCTTGAGGAGTCGATGTAATCTGTAGAGGCAGTTTGGGATTACTTAAAGTCATATTTGCAGGTTGATGAAAACGTTGGTAGCTAAAACTGGCTAATAAAGGATCAGACTTCTGGTTTAAAATCAGGTCGGTGATTAAAGCAGCGGTGACTGGAGCGAGGAGAATACCGTTGCGATAATGTCCTGTAGCCAGAAATAGGTTCTCGCAGCTACTCCGACCCAAAATCGGCAGTTCATCTGGTGTTCCTGGACGAAAACCCCACCAAAATTCTTCAATTTGCCAATCTGCGGTGGCGGGATATAGCTCAATCGCTTTAGCTAATAAATTTTGGATTCCTTGAGGGGTATTGTAAGGAGTCCAGTCTACTTCTTCCACCGTTGCGCCAACAATCAATCTGCCATCCTGTCGCGGTACGAGATACACACCATCACCATATAGCACCCGCTGTAGAGGGAATGGCTGGTGTAACTTCTGAGGCATCCTCAGCGCTAACATTTGCCCCTTAACGGGACGTACTGGTAGGGGCATCAGCTGACTTGACCAAGATCCAGCGGCTAAAACATACTGTTCCGCTTCTAGCAGTCCCACATCAGTCAGAATACCCTCTACCCGACCCTGCTTTTGTTGAATTGCTCTAACCTTTACTCCTTCTTGTAGCTCAACACCCAAGGTCTGAGCCGCCTGCAACAGAGCGTGCATCAAGCAACGATTGTCTACCTGTCCATCTTCGGCATACCACCAGCCACCCACAATGCGATCGCTTAACCCTGATTGATGAAGTTTAATTGTTTCTCGGTCTAGCCATACCGCTTCAGATTGCAGGGTGGATTTTTCCTCAGACTTTGGCTCAGTGTATACAGGCGCAAGAATACCGCAGGGTAAGTAGCCTGTTTCGACTCCAGTCAGGGCTTCTAATTTCTGTGTCCATTCAGGATAAAGCCAGCGCGAGCGTAAGCAAAGATCTTGTAGGGGTGAAGAAGTCAGCTTTTCAGCAAATGGCGCTAACATCCCTGCTGCGGCGTGGGATGCAGCTTGAGCAAAATCTTGGCTAATTACGGTGACTTTTGCACCTTGGCGCTTTAATTCGACGGCGATCGCCAAACCAATTACGCCGCCACCGATAATTAAAATGTCTCTTGTTGCTTTCATATGACTAACCCCTCATCATCACTACTCTAACGTGAAACCCCATGTAGATCACGTGTTTGATAGCTATTTAATCAGCAGCAAAGTATTTTAGATTAAATTAATAACTCTTCATTATTTTTATCTCTAGAAGTAATTACTAAAATATAAAAAGCAATCAATAAAAATGCCTGTCTTTTAAATCAATATATAATCTTAACTAGATAAATATAATGATGATTCTCTATTTTATTTTCTTTTATGATGAGATTAGCTAAGATGGATTATCTAAAAGCTTTTATCAGTGACGGCTTGCTAGAAAATAGAAAGAGTAAAATCACACTGTATCTATAAACTAAATTCATCCAAGTGTTAAGTATTCAATGGAAACAGGATTTAGTATCCTATACCAACTAGAAAATATCAGCTGTATCTGCGCTTCTTAACTTATTCATTGCGATCGCACCAGAAACAAAACACATCAATAGAGTCAAAAATAGAATAAATACAACTCGCTCTGGATTTGTCGCCATTGGTAAACGAGCAGCATCTTTAGTTACATCATACAAACCAATCGAAATAATTAACCCTGGAATAAAACCCAAATTAGCTAGTAATAAAGCTTGTTGCAACACTGTTTTCAGCAGGTACCAATCAGGGTAGCCTATTGCTTTCAAAGTGGCATACTCGGCTAAATGATTGGTTATATCTGTATACAGAATTTGATAAACAATCACTCCACCAATAAAAACCCCCATCATTAAGCCGATGCTGAAAATAACACCAATTGGGGAACTCTTCTTCCAGAAATTTTGTTCAAAATCAAGAAATTCTTGCTTTGTCAAGACTTTAACATCTTCTGACAAATTGGAAATCAGTTGTTGGCGCACTTGCTCTGAGTTAGCTCCTGGCTCAAGAGTTAGCAAACCTAGATTGATTTTTGATAGACTACCGCCGCGTATACGTAAAAAATTGAGGTCACTGCTAACTAGCAAACCATCAGCAGACATCACTCCACCTCCAAGAGAAAATAAACCTCCCACTCTAATTTTTCGACCGTTAATCTCGGTAGAAATAGATTCTCCTTCGCTAAATTTAGCTGCAATCGGTCCATATTCTGACCTCGATAGACTGTCAAATAAAACTATATCAGTACGTCTGATAGTGTCTAAGTTTTGAGCGACTTTCGATAGATTAAAAATAGGTTTATCTGGGTCGAAAGCTAAAATGGTAATACCTCTACTGCTTTGGTTTTGTGGATTTTTCCATTGTCCTCCTCCTAAATAGAAAGGACTAGCTGTAGCGACACCATCAACTTCCAAAGCATCGTAGAGGCGGCGACGTGGGAAGGTACTCGTGCCAAATAAAGCAATAGATTTAGGACTAATTAAAATTAAATCTGCCTTCAAAGTTTTGTGAATTGTAATCGCATCTTCATACAGAGCATCTTGAAAACCCAACTGCATAAACATTAGAATGACGGCAAAAGTTACACCGGCTAAAGTAACTAAAAAACGACCTTTGTGGTGTGTTAGCTGTAGCCAGGCTAGAGGAACTCTTCTTATCATAGTTTTTCTTCTTTTTTTTAATATTTAAAGCTTGCTGAATAAGTCAAAACTATCTGTCTGTAGGTGTTTTAAGACTTTTTCTTCAATTCAAGTGCAA
>JBCCNG010000465.1:0-4133 GCA_039025955.1 Cyanobacteria bacterium P01_C01_bin.72
ACAGCTTTATTTTTAGGTAATTTCTTTGAAAACATTTATTTCTCTAGTTTTACACCTCATGGGTTTACTTCACTCTCAAAAAATAGCTATTTTAATCGGAGCTACAGGTTTGCTATTAATTAATCCTGGAAGTGTAATAGCAAACACGAATCCTCATAATATTTTATTGGCTCAGAGAAGGCAAACAGTTAAAGGATTATCTGGTGGGGCGATCAATAGTCAAGGCTGCGGCTTTATTGCCAACAATCCTAGCTATGAAATGAATCTAGAATCGAGAATTGACTACATGAGATTTACTGTTGAAGCAGCAGGAGGACAGCCAACATTGTTAGTTGTTGGTCCTAATTCTGATGATAGCTTTTGTGTTCTGGGGGACGAAATTTCGGGTTTAAAACCTGAAATTTCGGGAGTGTGGGAGTCAGGATTCTACAAAATCTATGTTGGTAATCGCACGAACAGTCAACATGAATTTGTTTTGGATATTTCTACAGACAATTAAAAATAGCTGTAATTAACAGATTACTTTAGTCCCCTTGGTTGATTGTCTTTCCCTGCACTTCGATCGCATCTACATCTATTGTCCCTGGGGGAGTGATACGGCTAAAGCCCAACCCTTCTACTTGCAATGCTTCGCCGCAATTAGGACAGTTAAATTCAGTATTTTTAAATCCAGTAAATTCATAGTTACAGACAGGGCATGAGGCTTGGATCAATTTACGCTTAAGCCACCATTGAAATCCCCAAAAGGCAACCACAGGGGCAATAAAAAGTAGTGCCAGAGAAATGACAAAGCCTTTAACTACCCAGCCTAAACCGATACTGGTTAAAAGAAAAATCACCAGAATTAGACTAGCCCAGCAGCCTAAACCTGAACTGTTAACTTGAAGTAGTTTATTAAAGCGATCGTCCACTAGCTTTATTTATGGGGTTTAGAGATGAACATGAGATGATTGTTTTCTAATTTTAGTTGATCCCCAGCCTAAATTGAAAATCACGGCTACATCAGGGTTTTGACCTGTACTCCGAGTGTGCCGTGATTATTGATATTATTTTATGTCCTAGCTAAATCATTGCCATTTCGGCGATCGCTATTAGAGTGGCTTGTAAGCAGTCCAGTATTTACTGACAAAATAATTTTCGACCCTGATCTCAGAGAAACCTGCTGTAGTGAGACGCTCTTCCAGATTGTCTGTCGTGTAATGTCTATAGTAAGGTTCATGAAAAATAGCAGGGAAGTTATTCATCATGGTCTGGAAATCGGGAGAATCATTTGCCTGCATTGAATCGCAAATAACCAAGACACCACCAGGTTGCAGAACACGGTAAGCTTCATTAATCACGTTTTGCCGAGCTGCAGCAGGTAATTCGTGAAACAAAAAGACGCAGGTAAGCCCCTGAAAATAATTGTCGAGATAAGGTAATTCTTCAGCATTTGCCTGGATTAGCTGGGGTAATTCACCAGATAGTTCGCCAAGCAATTGATTTGCTTTACGCAAATAAGCGGGGGAGAGATCTGTTCCATGTAGAGATGCTTTGGGCAAAGCTCCCCGCAACATCCGCAGAGTGCGACCTGTGCCACAGGCAACATCCAAGACTTTGAGCTGTTGAGCAGGAACACTGGCAAAATTTGCTAGCCCTTGCTTTAAAGGAGCAAGAATGCGCCGACGCATCGCATCTGCTGCACCATTAAATAAGATTTCTACCTGCAAGTCATAGAGATTTGCCGACATGTCGCTGAGGTAGCCGTCTGTCTGATAGTGGAAGTTCTGTAGATAATACTGAGGATAACCTGCTTTGTCGATCGCCTGATCGAAACTTTGAAATTGCTTCTTATCAAGACGATCCCAGATTTTGAACATATCAAGCCAAATTTCAGGATAGTAGCGAAAAAAATCAGACCAAGGATTATCAAACAATAAGCTGCTGGGATAGATGCCGTTTTGAGCATCCTGCCAGTCTTTTGCTTCCAGCTCTTTAATTTTGAGCTGGAGCTTTTCCATTGTCTCTGGTGCAAGAGGTTCGCTTTTACTAGCCTGCGAAGGAACTACTGTATTAGTCAAGCGATCGCTCACTAGCTTGTGAACAAAGCCAAAGACTTTTTTGCTTTCCTGAAAGCCTTGATAGGCAAATTTGGTTAGTGGCTCGGGAATAAGTTGGTCCAGATTGGGAGTAGATTGCATGAATGTAGATTGAGATAATTGCTGTATGTCAGATAGGAACCTGACAAGATTTAAGTTTTATTGTGTTTTATCTATATATATTAAGTATAGTCAACCAGCATCAAGAAAAAAACGTTAAAAAAAAGCAGTTGTGGGAGCAACTGCTGGTGATAATTATTGAGTCGAGACAAACTGAGACGAGTTGCTTTAATTATTGTACGTACTGCACTATTTCCTCGGTAGGAAAACGAACCTTCGGATTGCCTGCATACTTATCATCTGCGGCGCGATATCCTGCACAACAAACGACAACCGAACTATAACCTTGTTCCTTTAGATGCAAAATCTCATCATATTTAGCAGGAATAAACCCTTCCATGGGTAAGGTATCAATTTTCAGCATAGCGGCACAGGTCATGAAAAATCCTAAAGCAATATAGACTTGTTTGGCTGACCAATGATTAATCTCGGCGGCATCGGGAAAATTAGCGATAAATCCTTTGACTACGTTACTAAATCCTGCGAGCTTTTCTGCTTCAATTCCTTGGGCATCTGCCATTTTTCCGATGTGGCGCTCAACATCAGCATCGCCAATGCCGTTTTTGATGGCAAAAACAACTAAATGAGAGGCATTAACAACAGGAGTTTGCCCCCAAGAATGTGCTAAAAGCTGCTGTCGTAAATCAGGGTTTTGGATGACAAAAAATTTCCAAGGCTGCAAACCAAATGATGAAGGAGCTAAAACCAAGCTTTGCTCTAGGGTTTCCCAAACTGCATCAGGAATCTTTTTGGTCGGATCAAACTTTTTAGTAGCGTAACGCCAGCCTAGCTGAGATGATACTTGATTTGGCTCTGTAAATGCAGAAGTCATAATAATTTGAAAACTCTAAACGTCGTCTGATTTTAAGATACAAGAATTTATTGCAATTGTTAACAGCAAATAATATAAATTACTATGTTGTAGATTAATTTAATATTGCATTGATTTGGCAGAATATAGATTTTCATCTTATTTATATCTGTCGAATCAGAATTACTTAATCATTTTCTAATTCCACTCTCAGTTTTTATCTTTAACTTATTTATTGAATTAGACAATCTAAAAATAATCCAGATAAAGTTACTGAGTAAGATATCTTATTCTTAAAAGTTTTAGGCAAAATGAAGGGTAATTTCAGAGAGTGCCAAATAGTAATCTTATATTTTACAGTAGTCTAATTTAATTAACTTGATCAAAGTCAATGTGTAGTAAACGTTAGATAATCAGACGAAAAAAGCAATGAAATTTAAATATATAGCGGCGATCGCGGCAGCATCAATTATTTCTTTAGGAATGGCGAGTACATCCATAAATGTAAATGCAAATCCTTGTGCGGGAGTCAATCCCTGTGCCGCAAATCCCTGCGCGGGAGTCAATCCTTGCGCGGCAAACCCCTGTGCGGGAGTCAATCCCTGTGCGGCAAACCCCTGTGCGGGAGTCAATCCCTGTGCGGCAAATCCCTGTGCGGGAGTCAATCCTTGCGCGGCAAACCCCTGTGCGGGAGTTAATCCTTGCGCGGCAAACCCCTGTGCGGGAGTCAATCCTTGCGCCGCAGCAGTCGATTCAGCACCTGCGGTATACACAGAATCATCAAGTGGTTTGGCTATTAGGGGTACTGATCCTGTAGCCTACTTTACAGAGGGCAAAGCGGTAGCTGGAGATAGTAAATATGAAACCGAATGGCAAGATGCAACTTGGCGTTTTGCTAGTGCCGAGAATCAGAAATTATTTGAATCTAATCCAGAAGCTTATGCGCCGCAATATGGTGGTTACTGTGCCAAAGCTTTAAGCGAGGGTAATGTAGTTTCGACTGATCCCCAAGCCTGGAGCATTGTTGATGGAAAACTTTACTTGAACTATAGTCTTGGAGTACAAAAACAGTGGGAGCAAGATATTCAGGGCAATATTGAATTGGCAGACAATATGTGGCCAGA
>JBCCNG010000466.1:0-4131 GCA_039025955.1 Cyanobacteria bacterium P01_C01_bin.72
GAATTTTTGTAAGGGCGATCGCTTTTTCAACTATTTTAAGAAATTCTTCAAGCTATTCTCGTCATCTCATTGAGGGAAAATTCCTCAACCGCCCCCTCTGTTGCCGCGCTATAGTCTCTGAGATGCTGATTATTCATATGCGCTTGCCAAAGCTCACGGGATTCCCAATTTTCATAAAATAGGAAATGAGCTGGGTTTTCATGATCCTGATGTAAATCGTACTGTAGACAGCCTGTTTCGGCTCGTGTTAGCTCAACTAGCTTTTGCAACTCGGATTTTACCAGCTCGATTTTGTCTGCTTTGGCTTTGACTTGGGCAATAATAGTCAGTTTTGACATAACTTTTAGTTTGTTTCCCGCTTGTTAAAGATTATAGTCATTTCTCAAAAGAGACTCGAAGGCAATAAACGACCAACAAAAAGTCGCAGACACTATTTAAAGTAATCCTGCGACTTTCAAATGTTTACTTAATCTACTGAATAATTACTCTGATGCGGCTATGAGAACTAGACATTTGCTGTTTCTGCTGTTTTGGCAGTTAGCTTTTCGTAAGTTTCACGCATTTTGAGTCCAACAAGTACTTGGAACAAACCAGTTCCGTTTTTAGAACCAGGATAATCCTTATGCTTCAACAACAGTTCTGTCATTTCACCATAATGAGCAGTACTGGTATTGCTCAGATGGCTTTCAATGTAGATCATCTGTTCGAGGTTGCCAAATTCTCCATCGACTTCGAGGATCGAAACTTCGTTGTTGTAGAAACTGTCTGGACCATAGTACATTTTGATACCTGGGACAGGACATTCAAGTTTACGTCCACAGGGTCGCCAGTTGATGGTTGAACCTTCGTCAAAGAGATAGACAGTATCGAAATTCTCGACACCTTCTTTTTGAATCAGACGAACTCTTAACAAGTTGCTGTCTTCAGGTGCAGGTAACTCGGTTGGTAGTACTTGAATAACTACGTCGGCAAATTCTCTTTGTACTTCAATATAAGCTTTAAAGTCAGGTTCACGAGATTTAATCGAAGCTAGAATATCCTCGTAGGTGTGACCCCGTTCAGCCATATCACGCTGAATCTTCCACTTAATTTTAACTTCGTCACTGATGTCAAGATAAACGCCAAAGTCTACCAGTTCTCTAACTCTTTCGTCATAAAGGGGATGTAGCCCTTCAATTACAACGACTTTGTTAGGTTTAATTCTTTCTGGGGGATCGAGTTCACCAGTCTCGTGGTTGTAGATTGGCTTGTCGATCGCATTTCCTTCTTTGAGGGACTTGATTTGTTCATACATCAAGTGAAAATTATTCGCTTTAGGATTCAAAGCTGTAACACCTGCTGCTTTTCTGCCCTTGCGATCGAGACTATGATAGTCATCAAGACAAATCACGGTCATAAACTCTTCGCCAAACAAATCTGTTAAACGGCGCAGGAAAGTCGATTTACCACACCCAGAATCACCAGCTACCCCTATAAGTACCACTCGGTCTAAATCGGCGGTCATAAAATTCCTCTTCTACAAAACTAAATATTTAACCCAGATCCATATTGATTAGCTATCTACTAAGAGCAAACCGACAAATATACTTAGACATAACATTCATCTTGGAGCAGCCTATTGAACTTTAAGCTTCTTCTGATGAGACTAAAAAATATTTGAGCCTGTTCCAGTTAGATTCTTCACAACTATCTCACCCACTTTGATGGTAAAAAAAGCCCCAAGTAAGCTCGATCCATAGCTAGTTAATCTGACTATTAAACGTTAATACTAACATTGAAGGATTTTACCAGAACCCCAACCCCTCTACAAGAGGCGAAACGGGAAAAAATCATGAAGAAATCGGCTCTGTTTCAGCGCCCTAATAGTTTAAGAAAAAATGAAATTGAATTCAAAACTACAGACAATACCTAGTCTCAGAAGTTAGGGTTTAGGTTAATTGTGGATCTAATCCCAAATTTTTACTGATGGATGAATCAATAATTGTCCTCCAATGATAGTCTATTAATACAATACAAGTAATTAAGGTTGCTGATTTGATTAGTTGCTCTGTCCAATAGTAGGTATGGTGGTCAGCATCAGTGATGCAAACTGTTTAATAGTCAATTTTTAAGTTGGGGGATCGATTCCAGGTAATGTACAACTCTAGTGCCGCGTTTTCTAGCAGCAATACTGAATATAAAAACCGTTTATTTATTTATGAGGTAGAGGGTCTATCTCGAAATAGCGTTGACACTAAAGTGCCAATTCTTAGTAGCGGAACAGTGAAGATTACTGTTCCCTATAGCAGAATGAACCAAGAGATGCGCCGTATTAACGCCATGGGCGGCAAAGTAATCAGTATCAAGCCAGTGGGCGGTGAAACACCAGCGCAAGATGCTCCTCAATCTGCGCCTGAACAGAAACAAGCCTCTAATACGAAGAAATCTATGACTCAAGCAAAATCTAAAAAACCGAAGAGTGACGTTCCTGTCAACATCTATCGACCTAAAAATCCTTATGTTGGCAAATGTACTGAAATCTATGACCTAGTGGACGAAGGTGGTGTTGGTACTTGTCGTCATATGACTTTCGACCTTTCTGGTGGAGATTTATACTATGTAGAAGGTCAAAGTATCGGTATCGTTCCTCCTGGTGTGGATGAAAAAGGTAAGCCCAACAAGCTGAGACTCTATTCCATCGCCTCAACTCGCCATGGAGATAATTTAGAAGATAAAACAGTATCTCTTTGTGTCCGTAAACTGGAGTATAAAGACCCTGAAACTGGAGAACATGTAGAAGGTGTTTGCTCTAGCTTCCTTTGTGGTCTTGAGCCTGGTGACGAGGTATCGATCACAGGCCCAGTTGGGAAAGAAATGCTTTTACCTAAAGACGAAGATGCCAACATTGTGATGATCGCTACAGGAACAGGTATTGCTCCTTTCCGTGCTTATCTCTGGCGCATGTTCCTCGAAGGAGATAAGAATCCTGACTACAACTTTAAAGGTAAAGCCTGGTTATTCTTTGGCATTCCCAAGACTGAAAATATTCTCTACAAGGAACAGTTAGAGAAAATGGCAGCGGAAAATGACAACTTCCGCATGGACTACGCTATCAGTCGCGAACAGCAAAATTCTGAAGGCGGCAGAATGTATATTCAGCACCGTATTGCCGAACATGCGGATGAACTGTGGGCAATGATCCAGAATCCCAAGACTCACACCTACATCTGTGGTCTGAAAGGCATGGAAGGTGGTATCGATGAAGCCCTGAGTGCTGCGGCTGCTAAAAATGATGTTGACTGGAATGATTACCGTAAAGCGCTGAAGAAAGAACATCGCTGGCACGTAGAGACTTATTAGATTTAATCTTCAGAACTGGTTTCAGTCTGGTTCTTAACTGCTAGTTTCTCAAGCTAATCAAAATCGAAAATCGCGTTTACTAACATTTGGTAGACGCGATTTTTTCTGGTGAAATTTAATTCAAAGTTGAGATATATTTTCATTCCTGATCTCTTGTTCCCCGAAGGAATAAATAGACAGATCAATTCTGGAAGAGAGATTAATTTATCCTCAAACCTCTATCAATACTGGCTAAAATCGGGAAATACGAGCGTATCTCTCAGATTTACATGATTGATTTGTTGACTGCTTGGGGTGTTACCAGTGCTGCGGGATTGATCTTTAAACCAGTTCTCGAAGATTTGTATCAGGAGTTGAAGGGACTAACTAAGGATGCTACAGAGGATTGGGTCAAGGATTTTTTTAAAGAGAGGTTATCAGCAGGTTCAATAGCGGGTTATGGTCGGTTTTTGAGTCGCATTCGCCGCGAACCCCTGGATATTGCAGCAGGAAAAGCAATCAAGGGATTTTTAGAAATAGTTCAAGACTGTTTAGATGATGCTGACTTAGATAATCAGGCGATCGCCAGCTACACCAAAGATATTAAACTGTTATTGAAGGAGCAGTCTGTCCGCAGTGCGTTAGGTAGTCCGTTTAGAGAGAGTGATGCTTATTTGGATACGAGCACTATCTTATCAACCTGGGAGAGACTAAACCTACAGGCTTTACCAGAAGATTTCGATTGGCAAAGACTAAGTAAAAAATATCGCAACAAAGTACAGGCAATTTATCAAGAGTCCGACGAACTGCGGC
>JBCCNG010000467.1:0-4129 GCA_039025955.1 Cyanobacteria bacterium P01_C01_bin.72
CGATTTTCAAATGAGTAGATTAAAAAAAACCCAATGGCTAATGGCTAATAGCTAATAGCTACAAACTAGCTAATTAAATACGTCGTCTATTCAAATAAAAACGGCTGTAAATAGTATTTTTCTCTAGATAACCAAGCACCATAAGCGAGAGATTGTTGAATATCTTCCTCCTCTAAATAAGGATAATCGGCAATAATTTCGGCAGCAGTTTTCCCATTAGCTAATAAATTTAGAACTAAAGATACGGGAACTCTCATTCCTCTGATACATGCTTGTCCGCCCATCATTTTTGGGTTAAAAGTTATTCGATCTATATTTAACATGAGCTTTTTATCTTTACCTAACCTTAGTTTATTCGGACTATCGAACAGAAACAAAAATTAGTTGGACTAGAATACAGATATCAATTGGCAAAGTTCATCGTTACCCGACACTATATTTTAAAGCGATCGCCATTTCCTGCAAAATCTACAGTTGCGACCGCCTATTCAGATGAATTCAGTCCAAATCTGAGCTACAAAGCCAACTCAAACCATCACAATAACAATCAGATTACTTAATAAACTTCATCCCATGAATTGGTTTAGACTCAGGCATCAGATCATGTCGGAGTAGTCTTTTCAAACGAGGACTAGCATTCTCAATCACTCCTGGCTCACAGTCAAACAAATTATTTTCCAAGGGCTGAATATACTGGGGAGTATAGTTACCGAGGACAGATACTCTAGGGCGATCGCTATTATTGTCGGAAGTATCATGCCAACATAGTCCATGGGAGATAATTGCCGAACCTGCTTTCCCTGTGATGCGCTCTGCGGTCGCTTTAAACTGCCATTTATTGGGCTGAGTCGCTTTATTCTGTGTTCCTGGGGCAAAGAAAGGTGCGCCGTTTTTAGCCGTAAAGTCTTCCATCAGCCAAATTACCTGAAGTTCCAGCACAGGATACTTGGGAAAGGGTGCGGGCATTGCCCAATAAGGATAATCGACATGAACACCCATGCTTTTTGCTCCAGGGTGCAGCACATGAGACGAAAATCCCCCCAAAAGCGCTTCTTTACCAATAATAGCATCGACAATTGCCATTAATGACTCGTGCTGCACCATTCTGGTGAAGATATCGTGCTTGTAAATCAAGCCATAAACTCGTTCTTTTTTACCCTGAA
Source organism: Cyanobacteria bacterium P01_C01_bin.72 (assembly GCA_039025955.1). Classification (GTDB taxonomy): domain Bacteria; phylum Cyanobacteriota; class Cyanobacteriia; order Cyanobacteriales; family Xenococcaceae; genus Waterburya. Next base: position 1,164 of record JBCCNG010000467.1, read on the forward strand.
CGACTAATTTATTTTGTTTTCTACCTTGTTCGGCTGCATCTAAAACAACCTGTCTAGCTTCGGCTGCTTCTTTGGTCGTAATTAAATTAGGTAGCATGACATAGCCTCTTCCTTCTGTAATTTCAGCGGTCATACGGGCTAACTCAGTAGAGGTAGAACTCGATGAAGATTTGGAAGATGGTGAGAGAAAACTTTGTAGTTGCTGAATCATTTATTTGTAAAGATTAACTTTAGCGGTCAGAGAGAATTTAAGGTTTAATGTTTAGTTTTGTAACAATGGATATCTCTAGTGTTCCATGTCCATAATTGATTTGGGTACATCGGAAGTTAGAATTTCGTGTCCATCGGCTGTAACCAGTAGGTCGTCTTCAATCCGAATGCCAATACCTTTCCAGCGTTCAGGAATTTCGGGCTGTCCCTCCGCAGGTTTGATGTGGGGTGAGATATAAATCCCTGGTTCAACGGTGACAATATTGCCTGGGACAAAACTTTGCCAGTTTTCGGCATCTTGCTTATACACACCAGCATCATGGACATCAAGACCAAGCCAGTGTCCTGTACGATGCATATAGAAAGGCTTATACTTCTCTTCTTTGATAATTTCTTCTAAGTCTCCCTGCAATAGTCCGAGGTCGAGTAAACCCTGGACAATGACACAGACAGCAATATCATGAAATTCGTTATAAGGTTTGCCTGGCTGCACTTCGTCGATCGCTTTTAGCTGTGCTTCCAGGACAATTTCGTAGATAGCTTTTTGTTCGGGGGTAAACTTGCCGCTGACAGGAAAAGTCCGCGTAATGTCGCCGTTGTAGTAACCATAAGAACAGCCTGCATCAATCAGAAGCAGCTCATCAGACTCAATCTGGCGGTCATTCTCGATATAGTGCAGTACACAGGCGTTTGCTCCCGATGCCACTATTGAGGGATAGGCAATACCGATACCGCCTTCTTGACGAAAAATATGCTCTATCTCTGCCTGTACCTGATACTCATAATGTCCAGGTTGGGCAAATTCGCGGGCGCGGTTGTGTGCCATAGCTGATATTTTGGTTGCCCGACGCATCAATTCAATTTCCGCAGGACTTTTAACCACCCGCATCCCAAAGATTAGAGGACGAGTATCGACCATCGCCAGAGGCGCAGTACCCCGCTTCTGATAACCCTGCATCAATCTTTGCCAGTGGGCAATAATTCTGCTGTTGAATTTATCATCATTGCCCAAATGATAGTAAATGCGATCGCCATTCACTAAATACTGAGGAAGCTTTTCATCTAGTTCAGCAATCGAATAAGCTTCATCAGCGCCGTAAACCTCTTTAGCGGCTTCTACACCGCAGCGATAGCCCGTCCAGGTTTCTTTCTCTGGATCTTTAGGCTGCACAAATAAAATATATTGATGCTCCTCGTGGTGAGGCGCAAATACTGCTACTGCTTCAGGCTCATTAAAACCCGTTAAATAATAGAAGCTACTTTCTTGACGATAAGTATATTCGACATCATTGTGCATCGTTGCCAAGGGCGCACTGCGAAAAATCGCTGTTCCCCTACCAATTTTTGACATCAACTCCTGCTGACGCTGACGGTACTCTTGTTGCTCGATGCCCATGTTAATTTATTTCTTTAACATTTTTTAACATTTCTCTATATTTTATTATGCGCTAAAAATGATTTTTGTGGGCAATTAATATATTTGTGGAGATGAAAGGGATTTGGTTTTGTCTGTAAGGAGGAACTAAGAACTAGAAACTAAGTCGCCAGGCGATCGCTAATTTGATAATAATCAAGAATTGTCTCTATCACTGCCAGATCCCCAGATACGATACGATAAAATTTGCAAGATATTTACAATATCAATCACAAAATACAAAATAATTTTATCTATAGAGGAGAGAGAGCAGCTTGAATACTCAGTCATCTAATAGTTGGCAACCTTTACTAGGAGGTATCATCGCCGCTTTGGTGGTCTTGATCGCCTTTAATTCATTTGTCATCCTTAATCCAGGTCAGGCTGGGGTCTTAAGCATTTTGGGAAAAGCACAGGATGGTGTTTTGCTCGAAGGAATTCATCTTCGTCCCCCTTTAGTTTCTAATGTCGATGTTTACGATCTGACGGTGCAGAAGTTTGAAGTACCCGCCGAAAGTTCAACTAAGGATTTACAGGATCTCAAAGCTAGCTTTGCGATTAACTTCCGTTTAGATCCATTACAGGTGGTGGAGATTCGCCGAAAGCAGGGAACATTACAAAACATCGTTTCTAAGATTATTGCGCCGCAAACCCAAGAATCTTTCAAAATTGCCGCCGCCAGAAGGACAGTAGAAGAAGCTATTACCAAGCGTGACGAGCTAAAAGACGACTTTGATAATGCCCTCAGCGATCGCCTGGATAAATACGGAATCTTAATTCTTGATACTAGTGTAGTCGATCTGAGCTTCTCACCTGAATTTGCTAGAGCAGTAGAAGAAAAGCAAATTGCGGAACAAAAGTCTCAAAGAGCAGTTTATGTGGCTAGAGAAGCCGAACAACAGGCGCAGGCTGATATTAACCGTGCTAAAGGTAAAGCCGAAGCTCAAAGACTACTTGCCGAAACCTTGAGGGCGCAGGGAGGAGAGCTTGTATTGCAGAAAGAGGCGATCGAAGCCTGGCGTGAAGGTGGTGCGCAAATGCCAAAAGTGCTAGTTACTGGTAGTGAATCAGGTGGCGGTGTACCATTCTTATTTAATTTAGGAAATGCCGAATAATAGAGCGAGCAAGATTAAGATCCAAATTTAAGTTCTGATGCTGCATCGAGTTAGGTTGCAGCTTTTTTTTGGTTTGAAGTAGATTGAGCCAAAAATTTAAAATTCATCGCACTACAAATTGATTAAACATTAAACCGATAACTGAACATAGGGGAATAAGGGAATAGGGAAGTAGGAATTTATATTTTGCGTTTAATATAAGTTGATCTACCTAGCTTCAAGAATTA
>JBCCNG010000468.1:0-4126 GCA_039025955.1 Cyanobacteria bacterium P01_C01_bin.72
TCCACATTCCGCCCATACTATGTAATCCCATCCAATCATCGTTACCTACAGAGAGCATATCTTCAAACAAGCGATCCATTTGTTTACGCATGGTGCTTAGTTCTCTGAACGGTTGCCATTTACTTAATGTCATGATTAACCTCCAATTTTGTGTAGTGGTTTGAAGCTTACATTTATAGGTTTAGTCGAATATTTTGAGGATATTGTGAGGGTTCGTTGTTACTGATGAATAATTACTGGTGTACCAATTTGCGCCCAATTAAATAACCATTGGGCATTGGTGACAAGTTAAGAAAAAGTGCGAGTTGTTAAGTCCGAGTAAATATAGGCTTTGCGGAGGTTTTGGACTAAGCAAAGAAGTAGAAATTAAACACATGCGATCGCGAGCAGTCAAATGACATATAGACAAAAAGGAATTCGAGATCATGCCAGAAATAGGAGTCATCCAAATATAGACAACTAAGCAATTTATCAACAACTCGAAGATTTCCTTAAACCGTCATGGTCGTACTTGGTATCGATATCTTAAATCTGTCAATTTTGTGGGTCAACAATCGATTACGGACAACTTTTCACGAGATTGAAATTTCTGGTTCGATCTTGATGCTTAGGTGTCGCAATTAAACGTACTTGGTTATTTTCAACTACAGCTTTAGTGGCGACATATACTTTACCCGTTGCTGTTTCTATTGCTGCTATTTCCGCTGTACCTACATTTGCGGAACAGAGATTAAAAGTCATGGGTTGGGCAAGACTAGGAGTGAAATCTTGCAGCGGTTCAACTACTGAATCTACGTCGGGGACAATAAAATCAAAGGAAATCAAGCCTGAGTTTATTTGATTGAAGCTAATTATATTTGTCCCGCTGGCATTTGCCATCGCGATCGCCTGTTCACTATTGGAAAAAGCCACTGAATCTAGATTGTTAATTCCATCATTGGCGATTGCAGCAGCATTGAGGAGATTAAAACTAACCTTTTCTGAGACATCAAAGGTGATATTTCCTGGGAGATCGCCTGTTACCTCTAGGTTATTATCGCCAATTGCTACGGATTCAGCCGCAGCATCATTTTCGGCATTGGCTGAGGCAAACACGGTGTTTTCTGAGGTGACGTTAAGAGAAGAATTGACATTACCTACAGTAGCGAGATCGCTGTCTAGATTAATCTCTCCGCCCTGACCCAAGCTGACATTTTCATAGCTTAGATCAATCTGGGAAATGGCTCTGGCAAGATTTTCGGCAGTTGTGGCTAGAGAGTTATCGGCAAAAACTAACGCCTGGTTATCGGCGATATTCGTCACGGAGACGGAAGAATCTAATTCTCCTGTATTTATTTGTGATCGGGCTGAGAGAAAAATTGCCCCACCCGAGCCTATTTCAGCCTGAGGGATATTTAAACCAATCTGAGCAACCGAGAGGGTAATGTCTGGTGTTGTTGATGCACTGCTATTTAGGCGATCGCTAATTGCCACCCTAGAGCTTACATCCCCTGTAGTTAAATTTGTACCCGCATCGAGTTTGATCTCACCTCCGTTAGCTGTAGTCAGTTCTAGCAGCGCTACAATGATCGAAAAGTTATCTAGGGCAAGGGACTCACCATTAATGGCGATCGCTGAGCTGGAATTAATCTTGCCCAGATTAATCTCATTATGCGCCTGAAGATTAACTGTTCCCCCCGCACCAGCAGTTACTCTTGCTTGAGGAATAGCAAAAATGTTGTTGGCTTCCTCAATCGTGTCTACTTCGGTATTGAGAGTGAGATTGACCAGAGACGAGGCGGTTATATCGCCAACTATAATCTTATTCGCCAGTAGGGCGATCGCTCCTGCATTACCAGAGGTAATATTGATCAGGGGGAAAGTTTGTAAGTTGGCTTCGGTAGTTAGTTGAGCATCTAACACTGATGAGGTATCAATACCGTCGGGAATATTAATATCATTGCGGGAATCAACTATAACATCGCCGCCATTACCCAGGGAATTACTGGTATTAATCTCAGTTACCGTAATATTTCCCGCAGCTAGTTCGGTGTTTGGCTCAAATTGATTGGTTAAGAAAACATTGCCCCCAGGATTATTAATTCTGCCGTCGATTCTGATCTTGCTCCCCGACTGAATAGAATTATCTAATGGAGCATCAGCATTATTTGTTCCAGCACGAATATCGACAGTAGGTTGAGTACCGTTATTAATCTCTACCGACTCACCATTAGCCAGAGTGATAGTTTTTGACGGCGAATTTGGCGGCGAATTTTCTGCTGTACTAGTAGTCCCCGTAATACTCAGATCTCCATTAACTATGATGTTTCCTCCCGACTGAATCAGAAGGGAAGCACCTTCATAATTTCCCAAGCTCACATCACCTTGAGAGAGAATTACAGCACCGTTGAGACTGATTAAATCACCAAGACTACCATCAAGCTGTTCTAGACGGAAACTCCCGCCGCTAAAATAATTAGCATCGCCACTGATGGGATTATCACTCCGCAAAATCAAGTTTCTGCCTGAAAATAAGCCACTGGCAGAATTGTTCACAAGGGAAATATCAATAGAGTCAGCTTCTAGAGCTAATTCCTGTCCCGCAGCCGCAATAACAGGGCTAATACTGGTATCCCTAAGAGAAAGATTATTCAACGCTTCTAAAGTCAAATTCTCTGCTGCTTCTATCTGTCCCTGTAGTTCCAGGTTATTAGCAGAAAGAGTTAAACTGCGATCGCTTTGCAGATTCGCCCTGCTGCTAATATTTCCCGTCGTGTTGCGTAAATCTAAACCAATAGGAGCATTGATGGTTAGGGAAGGTTGACCAGTATCGCTGCTGCTAAAGACAGTACCATCTGTAAAGGTGATTCCCGTAGCAGTACTGCCAAAAAATGAGCCGCCAAGTTGTAATGTAGCGTTGTCACCAAAGACTATTCCCGCTGGGTTAATCAGAAATAAATTTGCTGTGCCGTTAGCTCGAATTAAGCCATCAATATCCGAGATATTTCCTCCCGTTACCCGAGAGAGAATATTGTCTATATCTAGACCGTTATTAAAAAAAGCTTCATTCCCCGTCGGTACAGAAAAATCCTGAAAACTATGAAACAAATTACCGCCCGCTTGTTCTCCTCCCGTAATTTCGCTGACGTTTCCCTGTTGTCCAACTTTAGTCGATAAACTACCGTCGGGAGTTATCTGTCCCTGGGCGGGATAAGCCAGTGAGATAAGAGCAATACACAGACTAGCTTGGAGCAAATGATTCATAAATGGCGATCGCAATACCGACTTTAATCAAGACTGTCGGTACGATCTGAGAGTTCCACTTTCGTACTAGTTTCTCAGCTCTGCTGCAAACGCTGTAAAGATATTTTGGCTGCTTCCTTTACCTGGGGATGAAGATCTTTTGCCAAGAATTTTAACGCGGCAAGACTTTTTTCTGTCCCCAAGTTTCCCAGTGCCTCGGCAATTCTCTGGCGAATCAACCAGTCTTCTGAGGCGGCAAAGGTAAGAATTTTGTCTACCGATTCCAATGCTTTGATTTCTCCTAATGCGGCGATCGCTGCCTGCTGTAAAATAACTTCATCGCTATCAAGGGCTTCCATTAGCAACTTTTTCGCTCTAATATCCTGTAAATTACCCAGAGAAACGGCGGCGCTAAATCTCACCAGCCAGTTATCGTCCTCGTAAAATGCTCTAGTTAGATGTTCAAAGGCACGAATATCGTTGAGATAGCCTAGCGCCCCTGCTGCATCGGCTCGAATGCCATAATCTGGATCTGTTGCCAGCAAACCGATGAGGAGAGGAAAACATTCTGCTGTCGGCTTCACGCCCAAAGCAAATACTGCCATTGAGCGTACGGGAAGTATCTCGTCATTTAAAACTTTTTTGATCAAAGGAACAGCATCTTCTGGCGCAACTTCTCTCAGGGAAGTTAAAGCTAACAGACGATCCTTTGAGTTAGAACTTTCTAATTGAGCAGCAATTTTTTCTAAATCTGGCATATTTATATAATTTTTTATCTCTTATAAACTTGGTTTATATTGGCTTCTCATAACTAAACACTAGACGATTATGACTCAATAATGTCTGCTGGATAATCTAACTTTCGATTTAGTTATTTTAGTTATAGTCATTTTCAAAACTAGAA
>JBCCNG010000469.1:0-4123 GCA_039025955.1 Cyanobacteria bacterium P01_C01_bin.72
CACGAGGCGGGAATTGATAACGTAGTAGCTTCTCTGGGTACAGCCTTCACTCAAGACCAGCTGAAGCAGCTTCTCCGCTTTACCCCCTCAAAACAGGTAATTCTTAATTTTGATGCTGATAACGCAGGTAAAAAAGCCACAGAAAGAGCAATTAGTGAAGTTGAAGACTTAGTTTATGGCGGAGTGGTACAGCTGCGGATTCTCAATCTTCCAGACGGCAAAGATGCCGATGAGTTTGTTAAAAGCCGCGAAGACGGGGTAGTACTGTACTATCAAGCTTTAGAAACTGCTCCTCTCTGGCTGGACTGGCTAATTGAGCGTCTCCTAGCAGATAAAAATCTCAAAGCAGCGGATGAATTCCAACATTGTGCAGCAGGTATAGTCAAGCTCTTAAATAAGCTTCAGGATGCCAACCAGCGTAACCATTACCTGACTCACTGTGCTGAGTTGCTTAGTCAAGGTGATTCTCGTTTGGTTTTACAAAACCTGGCTACTCTCAAATTGCAAATAAAGTCCCCGCGCCCACAGCATCAGCAGACCACCAAATCTACTCGCACGACGGCTAAACAGAAGAATCTAAATTCAGCGTTTCCCGTTGCCAAAGATCCAGAAAGCGAACTACTCGAACAGGCTGAAGCACTACTGCTGCGGATTTATCTCCACTATCCCCGCTATCGCGATCGCATAATCGAGGAACTAGAAACCAAAGACTTACTGTTTAACCTTGCTGCCCATCGCTTTTTGTGGCAACAAATAATTAGCGCAGAAGAAACTAGCCCCGCTTCTTCTCTCAGTAACGTCAATCCTTTGTTGAGTCAACTTCACAACCTTAGCCCTAATTTCCCTCCAGAGATGATGGCGATTACCAAGCTGTTTCATCTGGATGAAAAAACGCAAGAAGATGTCTTTCGTGCCGAAGTAAGAATTGCTGAAGCGATCGCCTCATTAGAACAGGTCAACTATCAAAAACGTCAAATCTATTGCTCTCAACAGCTAGAAAATCTCAATCCCGCTACAGATATCGAGTTAATGCAATACTATTGTCAAGAAATACAAGAAGCAATTGTAAAAATCAGACAGCTAGAGCAAATCCGCCTCAATTATGCTCAAGATCCCGTAATTTAGTAAAGTCTTTGAGACGTTCAATGGCGGATATTTTGAATAGATGCTCTAAAATTCTTGAAAAGAATAACTTTGATAGTTTTACTAATTAGGAACTAAAATTCCGCAAACGCAGAGCATTAGTGACTACGGAAACTGAGCTAAACGCCATAGCACTTCCTGCAATAATTGGATTGAGTAACCAGCCAGTGAAAGGAAAGAGGATGCCCGCAGCAATCGGAATGCCCAAAACGTTATAGATAAAGGCAAAGAAAAGATTTTGGCGAATATTGTTAATTGTCGCTTTACTTAGCTTAATCGCCGTGACAATACCCTGTAGCTCCCCTGAGATTAAGGTAATATCGCTAGCAGAGATCGCAATATCTGTACCTGTACCAATAGCAATGCCCACATCTGCTTGAGCTAAGGCTGGAGCATCGTTGATACCGTCTCCCACCATGGCGACAAGCTTGCCTTCCTGCTGTATTTCCTTAATTTGGGCAGCTTTTTGTTCTGGGCGCACTTCAGCGGCAACTCGCACTATCCCTACCTGACGGGCGATCGCCTGAGCGGTTTGTTGATTGTCTCCCGTCAGCATGATAACTTCTAGACCTAAGTTACGCAGAGCCTTAATCGCAGCGGGGGAAGTGGGTTTAATCTCATCGGCAATGCCCATTATTCCAGCTAATTTACCGTCTAGGGCAATAAAAACGACAGTTTGGGCTAGTTCAGACCAAGAGTCCTGTAATTGCTCAAAAATAGCAGTGTTGATGCCTAGTTCCGACATCCAGCGTTGTGTCCCTAGCTGCACTAGACAATCTGCAACCTTTCCCTGAACTCCACTACCAGCGATCGCCTGAAAATTTTCGCATTCCCTTAAATCAAGACCCAGTGAATCAGCATATTTAACTACCGCTACTCCCAAAGGATGTTCCGAATTACGCTCTACTGCGGCGACCAAACTCAGGATTTCGCGGCAATGGTGATCTCCTGTAGCTGACACGGACTGAAAATTAGTCACCGTGGGCTTTCCTTGAGTAATCGTCCCTGTCTTGTCTAAAACAACGGTGTGCAGTTTATGAGCTAATTCCAGACTCGCAGCATCTTTAATCAAAATGCCGTTTTCCGCACCTTTTCCCGTTCCCACCATAACGGAGGTAGGAGTTGCCAAACCTAATGCACAGGGACAGGCAATAATTAATACCCCAACAGTGCTAACTAAAGCGAGAGATATATTGCCCGTAATTAAATACCAGAGGACAAAAGTTAGAATAGCGATCGCCAAAACCACAGGGACAAACCAGCTAGTTACCCGATCCGCCAGTCTTTGGATCGGTGCTTTGGAAGCTTGAGCATTCTGTACTAGCTGCACAATCTGCGCTAGTACGGTGTCTTTCCCGATTCTTGTTGCTTTAAATCGAAAACTACCCGTTTGATTGATCGTCGCGCCAATCACTTCATCTCCTGGCTGTCTTTGGACAGGGATACTTTCCCCCGTAACCATTGCTTCATCAATGGTAGAACTGCCGTTCACGATTATTCCATCCACAGGAATCTTCTCCCCTGGGCGGACTAAAATAAGCTCCCCCATCTCGACTTCGGCGATCGCTATTTCAATCTCTCTACCGTGACGAATAACCCGCGCACTTTGCGCCTGTAAACCCATCAGTTGGCGAATTGCGGCTGAAGTTTTACCTTTAGCTCGACTCTCAAACCACCGCCCCAGCAAGATAAGCGTGATCACTACTGCTGCGGTTTCATAATACACTTCTGCCCTCAAGCCCTGCTGGACAAACAAGCTAGGCAATATTGTTGCCCAGAGGGAATAAAAATAGGCGGCACTTGTACCCAAGACAATTAAAGTATCCATCGTCGCGGTACGCTGTTTAAAAGCTTTCCAGCCATGAAGATAAAAGCTGTAGCCACACCAAAACTGCACTGGGGTAGTCAAAACTAACTGTAACCATGGGTTATGTAGCCAGGGAGGAATCAAAGCTAAGTTCAATCCTGTCATCATTGGTAGCGAGCCAAAGATGAGAATCAGACTAATTACCCCGCCGAAAATTATCTTACGCTTGAGATCAAGAGAGGCTTCTGAGGCAACATCGTTATCATTTTTTCCTGTAACTCTTTCTTCCTCAAGAGAAGCCGAATATCCTGCCGCTTCTATTGCTCGCTGAATTTCCAATACATTAGTTCTGGTTGGATTAAAAGCGATCGCCGCCTGTTCTAAGGCAAAATTGACGCTACATTTATTCACCCCAGCCACAGCACAAATTATCTTTTCAATCCTGCTGGCGCAGCTAGCGCAACTCATTCCCCCAAGCTTAAGACTAATTCTCTCGATGCTGTTCATACTTAAACTGCTTCAATCTGCTCGATTCTTAGTTAAGCTTAAACTCTCTAGTCGGCTGTAGAGTCAATTCATTTAACATTTAGCATTTAACATTTAGCATTTAGCACTCCTATCCTATGTTCATTTTAGAAGAATTATTTTGCGACCTAGACGATTTCTGTCAATCTTTTGTTACTTCTTACTTTTTGTACAACAGCCCCTAATCATTTACACCAGTCTATGACAGTTAGTGCTTGGCGTTGTTGAGCAGTTCCAAATATTAAATTGTCTACCTAAATCTAGAATGAAGCTAAATTACTGATTATCATTTATTTATTCTGGCGGGAATTAATAAATAAACAATATGAATACAGCTTCTAAAGCGATCGCTTTCGACCATATTAATTTCGACTATATTAATCTTGATTCTTTACCACAAGTATGGCGGCAAACGGCAAGTGAGTTTGCTAACACTATTGCCTTACAAGATCCCCATGCTAAACCAGAGGTTTCTATTAGCTATCAAGATTTATATTCACAGATTGAACAGTTTGCCGGTGGACTCCAGGCTTTAGGAATTGAGCCACAAGCAAAAATAGCCCTGTTTGCCGATAATAGTCCCCGTTGGTTTGTTGCTGATCAGGGAATTATGACATCAGGAGCAGTGGACGTAGTGCGTTCTTCTGG
>JBCCNG010000470.1:0-4117 GCA_039025955.1 Cyanobacteria bacterium P01_C01_bin.72
AAAATCAAGCATTTTGTTTGTTCTGGTAATTATTATATTTTTAAATATTAACGACTATAAAAAGCGATCGCTATAAGCTATTGTGCCTCTAAGATAGCCTTAGCCTCTTGAAGAAAATACTCGACACGATTTGACCAACTATGTTCGGCTACAATCTGGGTTCGGGCAGCTTCTCCCATCGGGGGCAGGCGATCGCGATTTTCCACGGCTTTGATTAAAGCCTGTTTTAAGCTTTGTTTATCTCCTGGCTGAAATAGAAATCCCGTTGCTCCTTCTTCTACAAGCCTTTGAGCATCTTCAAAAGCGGAGGCAATTACAGGTTTAGCCATAGACATGTATTCGTAGAGCTTCATGGGGGAGAGATACATTTTGCCCATCTGTAGCTGAATTTGTCCTGAATAGCCCACATCGCAACCAGCAATATATTGAGGTACTTCCTGCCACGGCACTCTACCGACAAATGCAACCTGATCCGCCAAACCTAAGTTAAGCGCCTGTTCTGACCAAGTATCTTTCATCTCTCCATCACCGACGATAACGAGGGAGAAATGGTAACCAGCAGTTTTGAGTTCTGCCATCACCTCCAGCAATAAGCCCAGTCCAGCCCAAGCATAGAGACTACCGACAAAGCCGATGGTAAAATCGGCAAATACTCTTTTGGGCTGATGTCGTTGCGGATCGAGGAACTGAATATCAACACCGTTAGGTAGCAGCACAATTTTATCAGGATCAACACCAATTTCTGTCACCAGTATTTCCTTGAGAGTAGCGCTGACACAGGCGATTACATCACACTGGCGATAAGACCATAGCTCTAGTTTTTTGGCAATACCGTCCAAGACTAAAGCCTTACGTTCCGCTTTGTCTTCGTAATACAGCAGTGCTTCTACCTGTAAAATCCAGGGAATACCCTGACGTTGAAAGATCCAGCCTAAGCATTGTAGAGTCGCCGCATATTCAAATACCCAGTCAACTTGACGACCAATTTCACGCCAGCTTCTCCAGCTGTTGTAAAGACCTAAACCCATGCGGACAATATCCACCGCCAGGGTACGCATAAATCCTTTGCTAACTGCTGCTCCTGAGCCTTTAGCTGACCATTCTTGAGGAGTGCGATCGCCAACAATAAAAGGGTCAACTGACCATCCTTGAGATTCAAAGCCCTGAATTAGACCTAACACCCGGGAACGAGGTCCAGACATTTCAGCATTGGGATGGGTAGATATTCTGGGGGCGCCAGCAATGAAACCTAGTCTTTTCACTCTTGATAATCCCAATCTCGCTAATAAAAACCAAAATAAAAATCAATTCGTCTACTTGCCTTCCAGAGCGATCGCCGTTACGGATAGCGGCTCTAATCTTACCCTGATTTGGCGACCCCTAGTCCTGGCAGAACCAGATTGACTCCAGGTTACATCGGTTGATTCTGGAGTTGCTCCCTGGAGTATCCAAGGTTTGAGCAATCTGTTTTGCGGTGTGTAGTTGTTTAGCAATATGTTAACATTTTGCGGTGTTGCTTCTTTGTTGAGCAGCAGAATGCTGAGAGAGCGATCATTCGGCTCATAGCTTGCCCAAGAGCTAACTGTGGGTATCTGAGTGGAGTAAACCAGGCTGGATTTGAGAAATTGATTCCAGACCTGAAGCGGATAGCCCATGGGTGTAAGTTGGTAGCTGGCATCAAAGGCGCTATTGTCTTCTGCTAAAGGATCTGACTCTAGCCACCGCGATGTCCAGAAGTGAACATAGTCTACCTGTTTAGTACTTAGAGATTGTCCCAAAGCTTCAAAGTTGTGAAGCATTTTCCAAGTATTATTGGTGTGCTTTACATTGGGGTTAAAAGAGCTATTTTCCGTGACGTTAAGCTTGAGCTGAGGATTGTAGGTAGCGATCGCCTTAACTGCATCTTGGAGGTTGTAATCATAGGTAGAGGTAGCATCTTTCCAGCTTATATAATCTGATTCCCAGGAATATTGGTGCGTAATCAAAAAATCCACCTCATCTTTCACAATCGGCATGATTCGACTCCACCAATCGTCATTCTCTTTAACCCTCATACCGTTCGCCCCAACCTTGATCGTCGGATCGACCGCCTTCATTGCCCGAGCAATCTGTACCACGGTTTGAGCATACTGTTCGGGAGTCCAAACTACTGAATCATGATGTTTGATATTGCTCTCGTTGCCAATTTCCCAATATTTTATTTGATACCCTCGCTCTTGGTTGGCATATTTTACCCAATCCGCCGCCGCTGCAATAACCCTTTCAGGCGTGACGTGGGGAGCTGTTCCTTGATAGGCGATTGCATCTATGCCCACAACAATAAATGGTTCTGCCTGAGTGTTTTGACAAATTTCCATAAACTGCTCAAAGCCTAGCTTGCTCCACCAAGTTCCATTGGCTTTAGCAAAGCTGTTCACCTGCCAGAGGCTGGGGTCTTGAATTGCCACTTTGGGCTGGTTCGGCTCTTGCCCGTCGAAGAGATAAAATTCGTTGGTAGCATAGCGTAAAGTTCCCACCTGTAGCTTCTGTAGAGGTTGACTGACATCAGGGCGATCGCTCAGAAAATTTAGCCCGATTCCCAGATTATGTTCCACTTGGGTTACAACCTGTTCTACATCTACAGTTATCTGTTTCCCTAAGCTAGCAACGGAAATACCTATAATCAAGCTGAGAGCCAGAACAAAAAATAACAGTAAAAGCGCTAATTTTGACTTTTTCCCCTTCATTGATTCGGTTCATCGGTAGTGAAGGTGGGAGAAACGCTGAGATCTTTATAGCCAATAATGGCTCTAATGTAGGGTAGACACCAGTATAAGAACCAGAAAGCACCAGAGTGTCTCTTTGTGAATGCTGTCCAAGGTGAAATAGGAAAGTTTTTAACCTGGACGACTTTTTTGAGCCGTTGGGATATTGATAGGCTCGGATCGACCCAGCTTCCTGATATGGCATTCTGAGAGCATGTACCGACAAATCCAGGAGCAGCCCAAACTTGGCATCCCGCCTGACGCGCCCTTAAACCGTAATCTATATCTCCTAAAGAATGGATATATGCCGAGTCAATATTGCCGACCTTTTGGGCTACAGCACGGGGAATTAAAACGCAGTTACCATACATCGTGTCGCATTCTTGAAGTTCCTCGCTCGGCTCTAAAAACTCTAGCTTATTAGAATACCAACGCTTAGACTTTACTGCACCTCCATAAGTAGGCTTACCAGTGACAGGATCTTGAGTTGAACCTACCACTATCGATTCTGGGTTACCCTGTTGGATTAAATCTCGATGAATGTCTAGCAGTTTGCTAAAAGCATCTGGCTCTAGCATGGTATCGTCATTGAGCCAAATATAGTAGTCATAATCACCTTTTAACGCCTCTCCAAACGCCATTCGCATCCCCCCAGCCCAAAAAAGGTTGCCATCTCCAGGCAATAGCCTTATCTCTGGATAATCTCGGCTAATAGTCTCGGAAGTACCATCGGCGCTACCATCATCAACTAGATACACTGTATAGTCAACCTGCTGTTGAGCCAGAAACTGCAAACAGGCGATCGTGATATCGTGCCGATTATGGCAAGTCATAATTACGGCTATTTTTGGTTCATTGACTGATTCAGTAATATTAGTCATGGTCATTTCTCCAGAAAGATAGCTTAAATTAGTCGTTTTTAAACTTGATCGTAACTTATTATCTTAGCAACTATCTTACAGTTTGTTACATAAGCGTAATCTGATCTCTGCCTGCTACAGTAGCCGTTCCTAAACTGGTGGTTGAGAAATTCTCAAAGTTCATCACGCTTGGGTAATGCAGCCAATGATACTTTTAGCCTTTGACATAAGATAAAAGCTGCAATTTTGCACAATCATTTTTTTCACTTCAAGACCTCTAATTAAGCAAGCACAACCTACATTGCTAGTCTAATTTAGTTTGACGAAACTATTAGTAAAGAAATCTAATCTGCGTCTGATGTAGATGATCTTGGTTCAAGTTTGCTAGTTTGTACCTCTTAGCTCTTAGCTATCAGATTAAATATAAGATTGAACTAAAAAAGTATTAATTAATCAATTTTCTGATCTATGGGCAGCATAAGCAATAAATCTTAGCTCTTTTTAATTCATAAC
>JBCCNG010000471.1:0-4093 GCA_039025955.1 Cyanobacteria bacterium P01_C01_bin.72
AGTGTTCTGGGAATAAATTCGCCCAGAGTAAAAGTATCAGGTTGCGGTTGAGCAATCTAACTGGAAAACGCCAAATCCCCGACATGCTAGCTAAAATTAGGATAGCGATTAGATTTGCGGCTAGAGTTAGCGGCTTTATTAATAATCAAAGCTCTCAACTTTTTATTCAGAACCATCAGCGATTTTTGCCAAAGAATCTTAATTAAGTAGGGATGAGCGATGATTTGAGAGATTGCCTGTCGTAGTTTTTGCTGCTTAAAACTTTCTAATAGACGATAAAAAGCTAATCGCTTCTGAAAGATAACGAGGTTTTCTCGTAGAGCCTGGAATAAGGGGGATGCTCCTGAAGTATTGATTTCTCGCTCAATAAAACTTTGAGTAATGACGCAAGATTCGCTGAGATATTCTGTCGGCTTCCTGGTAGAAAGAGATATTTCCCTGGTGCGATAATAATAGTAGGGTTGCTTTAATAGGTAGAATCGCGCCTGCTTTCTGAGACATTCTAAGTAAAGGGAGAAGTCCTCACCAACCTGGAGACTATCATCGTACCAAATTTGATTTTGGCGTAAAAACTCTTTTTTAATTAGAGGCTTAGTATAGCCCAAACTCCAGGTTCTTTCCTCGCCAATGGGAGCTAGGCGATCGCTTGTAGCAAATTTTACCGCATTGATTAGAGTGATCGAAGATAACTTTAACTGCGGGGATTCTGCACAAAGAGTACTCCAAGGCTCTGATGATCCATCATTGATCAGAAACAAATCATCAGCGACCATATCCGCTTCTTGAGCTTCGCCTACGGCAACTAATCTTGTCAGCCTTTCGGTAGCATACCAGTCATCCGAATCTAATAGCGCAATCCATTTGCCTCGCGCCTGGTCGATTCCCAGATTGCGCCCATAACTTACGCCGCGATTTTGTTCATTAATTATAATTTTGAGTCTTGGCTCGTGAAAACTTCGGGCAATTTTGACCGTAGAGTCAGTGGAAGCATCATCAATTAAAATTACTTCTAAATTGCGGTAACTTTGCCTAAAGACGGACTTTAATGCTTTAGCTATATATTTTTCACTATTGTAAGTAGGAACAATAACAGATACTTCAGGTTTCATGGAGCCAAATTTCTTATGAGACTATTTATCTAAATAGGATGTAGTTGGCTAGCTTATGCGTATAGATGTCAAGGGCGCATCCAAAGTGGAAATTTTGCGCCGATTTCATCTAACTCAGCTTGTCTAATATTTATGCTCAAACAATACTGTCCCTGCTAAAAGATAGTGACTTTTGGGCAGAGAGAATCCTAGTTATTCATAATTTTAGACACAATTAATATAATGGAAGCATAGTGAAAATATAAATAAGTCCCGTAAATTAGTTTTTCAAAAGTAAGGAGTTAGAAGTAATAAGTTAAAACTAACAAAGGCGTTTAGTCCACAGTCCTTTGAGACACTCCGATATATACTTTAGGACAAATGCCCTCAGTTTGCCGCATGTAGTAAGAAGTAGCTACTGTTTCCGATATAACCAGCAATTAATAGCCAGGACTAACCGATATTTCTGAGTTAGATATCGATTAGTCCTGGCTGTCTGACATAATCTATGTCAATCCTATATTTTTCTTGGAAATTGGGTTTTGTCAGTACGGTATCTCAATGCTTAAAAGAGATCGCTTGATTAAAAAATACTTTTTGACTCAACAAAACATAATTTTGATGTTGCGTGGGTTTGAGGTACTTGTGTGCGGCAGCCAGCGATTAGTCTCCTAAACAAATTCCCAAACCTCTGGCAGTTTTAACTAAAGTGTCTTCTGGATCTACCGCCCGATAATCTTTGATAGCATCGGCAATAGGAATACTTGTTACCTGACGATCTTGCCAAGCTACCATGCGATCATATTTTCCCTCGGCAATGAGGTCTACTGCGGCAACACCAAACGCTGATGCTAAGATGCGATCCAAGGGCGAAGAGATGCCCCCACGCTGAGTATGTCCCAGCACTGTTACTCTAGTTTCTGCACCACTTGTTTGTGTAATCTGTTCGGCTAAGTACTGACCAATGCCTCCCAAACGGCAGTCAGCAAAATGACCTTGTTCTAACACATCTCCCGATTCTGTACAGACCGCTTCAGAGACTACGGCGATCGAATAATCCTGTCCTCTCGCCTGTCTTCTTTTGATGTGCTGGCAAATGTTTTCAATTTTATAGGGAATCTCGGGAATCATAATCATATTCGCTCCCCCGGCAATACCAGCGTTGAGGGCGATATGTCCTGCATCTCGACCCATTACTTCGAGGATCATTACCCGACTATGGCTGGCGGCAGTGAAGTGAAGACGATCAATTGCTTCAGTGGCGATATTGACTGCTGTATCGAAGCCAATAGAACGTTCAGTGATACCGACATCATTATCAATAGTTTTGGGAATACCTACCAGATTTATGCCCCCTTGCTGTGCCAGTCTGCGTAAAATAGCTAAACTACCGTCGCCGCCAATGCCAATTAGAGCATCTAGATCTAGCTGCTGGTATCCTTCTATAATTTCGTGAGAGCGATCGCGCAATTCGCCATTAGACATCGGAAATGCAAAAGGATCTCCTTTGTTGGTTGTGCCTAAAATAGTACCGCCCATAGTTAACAAACTATCTACTTTGGTTACGTCTAAAGGCATTGCTTCTGGAGGACGGGACATTAAACCATGAGTCGCTTTGCAAATACCCAAAACTTCCCAGCCATAGACATTAACGGCACAGCGAGTTACCGCTCGAATTACCGCATTTAATCCTGCACAATCACCACCACTGGTCAAAATACCAATTCGTTTTCTTGCGGGCATTTCTCAAAATCTTTTTTTACTTACCTTCTAATTTTTCTGCCAAATGGTAATAACAACTACAAAATTAAATAAAATCTCTAAAATTCAAAATAACTACAAGTTGTCACAAATTCTTAACTAATTCCGTAATCTTGTTTTTGCTCCCTCTCTTTCTTTAAATCGCGATCGCCATCTAAATTTTTTGAGACATAAGCTAGAATTAGTTGATTTGAACTATCTGAGTCTTTGTTATAGTCAAATACTACAGAGATACTTTTTGATTGTGTGTAGAAATTACACTTACATTGATTTACGTTTGAATGGGATGATTATTCCAGAATTAGATGATTCAAGCTTTTAAAAGAATTTTAGGCGGCTTTGGTACGCTAAATGGTGCAACTTATCCTGTTAGAGCTTTAGTTGTATTTATAAAAAATCCTCAACTGCTTAAGTATATTGCCATGCCGATTTTGGTCAATATTATTGTGGCGATCGCCCTCTATAGCGGTTTACTTTATTTTGGGTTACAAATTGTCGATCAACTCCAGGGAGATCTTACTATTTGGCTCAATCAGCAAATTGCTAATTTACCCCAGTGGCTCGAATTTCTCAGCTATGGTGCATCAGGATTGATTGTAATTCTGCGCTTTTTGTTGATGATAGTTCTATTAATAGCGACAGGATTTATGCTCACGCAGTTTGGTGTATTGCTAGGCGCTCCTTGGTATGGTCAACTATCAGAAAAACTAGAAAAATATCGCACAGGTAAAGTAGAGATAATTGAAATAAATATAGTGAGTGATTTGGGAAGAGCTATTTTATATGAGCTTAAAAAGCTGGTTTTAATCTTCTTAGTCGGCATTCCCTTGCTATTAATTAATTTTCTCCCAGGAGTAGGTACGCTTATTTCTAGCATTGGCTCACTAGCCTTGACGACTACTATTGTTAGCCTAGATTTTATCGATTCTTGTCTCGAAAGAAGAAGATTTAAGTTTCGTCACAAACTAAAAACTGTATACAAATGTTTTCCTGCTAGTGCTAGCTTTGGCTTAATTTGTTTAGGACTAATTAGTATTCCCTTATTAAATCTGATAACTATTCCCCTCTGTGTCGCTTCAGGAACATTATTTATTTGCGATCGCCTGTTAATCCCTAATTCCTAGTCGTTAGTTCTTAATCTCCAAATAATTTAGCTTATATTTATAGCGGTTCTCGAATAAGTGAGATACACTAATCCAAATTAAGTTGTAGTAAACAATGAAGGCGTATTCACTTGATTTGCG
>JBCCNG010000472.1:0-4092 GCA_039025955.1 Cyanobacteria bacterium P01_C01_bin.72
GCAACAGTTAATGCAGGCTGGATTATTGATATGTATTACTATAGCAGCGGTGTAGATACTAAAGGAATAGTCTTTTTTATTTCGCTTATTTATGGCTCTCTCCTGACTATTCTTAGTGGACTTACTGTATTAGCTATTTTTGTGACGAGGAATGAAACGGCTATGGTAATAATATCTAGAATATTTAAAGATAGATAACTGATTATGGATATATTTTTTTGGCTAACTATAATTCCTTTATTTGGAGTTATTGCACCGATATATTTATGTTTTGACGAAACGATCAAGCCAATCAACAAAGTATTCTTATTTCTGCTTTTACCTCTAATAGAAATGTTTTTTTGGATAAACTTAGTATTTGAAGTTTTATCAAAAGAAACTGACGTAAATATATTAAGCGCTTTGCAATTACCAACGATCTCTTTCTTAGTGATCTTAGGATTATGCTTTGCTTTAATTATAAGTTTGGTAGAGAAGATTAATCAGGGTTTAAAATTGATGCTCAGATTGACTGCTTTACTAATATTTAGTTTTGTTATTGCCTGGGGAGCATATTTAGCAAGTGCTTGAGTGATACTATATCCTGTTTATATTGAATACTTAAAACTTACATAAAGGCAGTCCTAAAGGATTCCTAAACAAAGGCGACGGTTAGCCGAATGTATTAGCTCCTTCGTCGCGTCACCGCGACCCATAAGGGCAGAAGGTATAAAGGCGCATTGTTCTAGATTCTAGAATGCACTTGTCGCATTGAGTATACCACAAGGGCATAACATATCCTTCAGGATATCCTTACGAGCAAGCTATATTAGCTTGTTCCGATCTAGTCTTGTACGGCTATATATCCCAGGCTAATTTGTCCAGGAGATAAGGCGATTTCCGTAGTTGCCCCTGGCGATCGCAATTTTACCCTTAACTTCCCTGCTGTAGTTACGCCTACCGCCTCTCCCAAGCAACCATTCAAATCAACTTGCTTTCCTAAGCTGCCCAAAATTTCTAAATACTTACTTAGCAGCTTGTCGATACCTACAGCTAAATAGTATCTATATCCTAGTAGAATACCAGAGGCAGCGATCGCCGTTAATTCTTCTAAGGAATTTATTCCCGTGATATTTGCGCTTTGATAATAGGACTGGAGATTAATTCCTGTTTGAGGCACATTGTTACGCCAGTTAATGCCCACACCGACAACCGCCTTACTTAGCCTATCGTTTTGATTTCTCGTTTCAATCTTGATCCCTCCCAACTTGCGATGCTCAAGTATCAGATCATTGAACCACTTGATAGTTATGGGCAACTGCTGCTGTCTCAACATCGTCGCAATTCCCCAGACTGTTGCCATCACTAAATGAGGATAGTGATCCATTGCCAAATCTAGATTTAAGCCAACAGAAAGATATAGTCCACCTGCATTAGAAACCCAGGTATGACCCCATTGCCCTTTACCTGCCGTTTGCTGAAGAGCGATCGCCCCCAGAGGGAATTCAGCCCCGCTATCAAGCAGTTGCCAAAGCTGAGTATTACTGGAGGGAAGAGAGTCAAATACTGACAAGGATATCGGTTTAGGCAGATCTATGGCTAAGATCTCTCGTTCTTGATTGATGCTGCGCCAAGATTTTTGATACTTCTTTAGGTCAAATCTCAAGTTAAAATCTCAAGTTAAAATTTTTCCTTAATTATTAACTATTCGTTGTTCACTAATAAAAAACTGCTCCTCTGTCAATTCACAAGAGCAGTTGTTAGCTTGATCGAATAATCTTAAGAGTAAAAATCTGTTTCTTAAAGATCGCCACCGCGCAAAGCTAGCAAAAATATTACCACTGGACCTGAAATCATAATCAATGCTACACAAAGCAGTTGAAAAATTACAGTAAAATTAATTCCCCCAAAGGCACTAAAAATGTTGGTTACAAAATCCATGTTTTCTCCTAAAAGTTACCTAAATCAAATCTATAAAAATTTCGGCTATGTCCCATAAGCCATCAACTATGATACCTGGGAAGTATCTGCCGTATCTGGGCAACGATATAAAAATATATAAATTTTCATTACGCCCCTAAAGTTAATATTAAATTAATATGACTCTAAACTCAATTGTCAACTAAGGGATTGCCTATTGTCTTCAACCCTCGGTTTTAAAGGCTGCGCCAAGATACAGTGCTCCTACCTTGGGATCTTCAAGTAAATCAATCCCTCTTCCCTCATAGCGATCGCGACCATTTTCTAAAACGTAACCCCGATCCGCCATTGCAAGGGCTTTTTTGGCATTTTGCTCTACTAACACAATCGCTGTCCCCGTTTGATTGATTGCCTTTACCTGTTCTAAAACCGAATTGACCAGAATGGGCGAGAGAGCCGCTGAAGGTTCATCCAGCAGCAATAAATCTGGCTCTAACATCAATGCCTTTCCCATCGCTAACATTTGTCTTTCTCCCCCTGATAGAGTCCCCGCTTTTTGGCGACGACGAGAACCTAATTTGGGAAACATGGTGTAGATTTTTTGCTTGAGATGATCAATCGAACCACTGCGAATAAAAGCACCCATCTCTAAGTTTTCTTCGATAGAAAGTGAGGCAAAGACATTAGTGATTTGGGGTACATAGCACATCCCTCTTTTGACAATCTTGTCTGATTTTAGTCCTGCAATATTTTTGCCTTTGAAAATAATTTCTCCTTGCTGGGGAGTGAGTAAGCCAAAAATTGCCTTTGCTAAAGTGGATTTACCCGCTCCATTCGGACCAATAACGGCAACTAATTCTCCTGGAGCAATATGGAAATTGATCCCTTGCAAGATGTTGAGATCTTTGACATATCCCGCGTAAACACTTTTTACTTCCAGAAGATTTGTAGTCATAAACTTATTCGTGTCAGAATTACAGCAGCCTTGATAAAGGAAATTTGCTCTCCCAGAGTAGCAAATGTGAATCTTGTGTGAAATTGAACACCTGGTCGCCTATTTTTTTGGCTCTGGGTAGATATGAGCAGTAATATCTTTTTATACTGTGGACAAGCTAAATTTTGCTTGTCTGATACAAACTGACAGACCCCATCTTGATACTGTTAATCATAATTTGGTTACTAAATTTATCTAATATTTGCTCCACTTTACAAAACTTAATTTTTCTACTCATGTACAAAATTTTGCATATGTTTCAGAGCTGAGATGTATATAATTATGTATGCAAGATATAAGCCTACAAGCGATCAGTAACTTCGTAATTTTAGAGAGGATTATCACCAGATGAACAGTAATTTCGTACCAGTACTATTGACAGCAGGAGTATTAACGATCGCTACTTCTGCTGTAGCGAATTCAGTGGATGCGCCTGAATTTAGTATTTCTTGCCAAATAGTAGATGGAGTTCCTACTACTGTGGCGCAGTCGAGGGAAAATGAGACTCAAGTATCTATTTTCCGCTGGAAAGAAGAAGCTTTAGTGAACCGAACTTCTAATACTCCTGAAGAACTTTGTAATAAGGTTTCTCAGGAATTAGCAGATTATTCCCAAGATTACGACTTTTCCAATATTAGTTTTATTGGGACTGCACAGGGAGGATTACCTACTATTTGTGCCAATGCCGGTGGCAGAGGCTGTGGTAATACTTTGTTCACTTTAGACAAAACAACTGAAGAACCTGCTGTGGTGGCGGGAAATGTCGTTGATGCTATTTTGGCGCAAAATTTACAGCCAGAAAAATCAAAACTTGTAACCCGTGGTGTACAGTCGATTTCCTATCAGGTAAACTTTTGGACTTTGCTAGGATTTGGTTCCAAAGATTATTATAAGCATTGATTTATAACCATTAATGCCAACAGCTAGTTGAGATTTCACTAATAATCCAGGCTTTAATTCAATTTCTGCTTTATCTTTTCCAAGAGGGTAGAAGTTGGCGGATAGTCTGGGTTTATTCTTAGGGATTGCTCACAATGGGCTTTGGCATCCTGATATCGTTCCTGCGCGTATAAAGAGCGACAAAGCTGAGTCCAGGCAAGAAAGTAATCAGCCTTAATTCTGAGGACTTCCCTGGTAGCATTTTCGGCTTCCCTGGGTTGACCAAGCTTAAGCAACACCTGACCTTTGTTGTACCAGCC
>JBCCNG010000473.1:0-4085 GCA_039025955.1 Cyanobacteria bacterium P01_C01_bin.72
CAATGCCTACTATTTCTCCTAACCTCACGGCATCTGTTCCAGGTACATACTGGCAGTGGCGTGGTAATTCAATCTACTATGTTCAAGCGGGAAAACCTGACCCTGAAAAACCTGCTTTGCTCTTGGTACATGGCTTTGGAGCATCCACAGATCATTGGCGCAAGAATATTTCCCAGCTACAGGAACACTTTCAGGTTTGGGCGATCGATCTACTCGGCTTTGGCAGATCGGCAAAACCCAAGCAAGAGTATAGCGGCAATCTATGGCAGGAACAGCTACATGATTTCATGACAGAGGTGATCCAACAGCCCACTGTACTGGCAGGGAATTCCCTTGGAGGTTATGCTTCTCTCTGCGTTGCCGCCGCCTATCCTCAGTCAACAGCAGGACTAATTTTGCTCAATAGCGCGGGTCCTTTTAGCGATAGTCAGGAAAAATCATCTCGTCCCAACCCAATAGGCAAATTAATCCGTTCTCTTTTGTTACAGCCTTGGGCAAGTTTTCTACTGTTTCAATATGTGCGTCGTCGCTCTATAATTCGGAAGACGTTAAATAACGTTTACGCCGATTCTAATGCCGTTACCTCTCAATTAGTTGAAGACATCTATCGTCCTTCTTGTGATCGCGGCGCGGCGGATGTCTTTAATGCTGTATTTAAAACTCCACAGGGAGAGAAAATAGATGTACTCTTAAATAAGATGCAATGCCCTCTGCTGCTTATTTGGGGCGAAAAAGATCCTTGGATTAACGCCAGAGAGAAGGGAGTGCAATTTCGTCAGCACTATTCTCAAGTCACGGAACATTATTTACAAGCGGGTCATTGTCCCCATGATGAAGTTCCCGAAGAGGTGAATGCTTTAATAACAGACTGGGTTTTAACCATTGATAAGTTACAATCTTAATTGCTGTCTTCTTAATAATTTGTTACAAGATAAGAGTAACTCAACCTATAGCTCTATGTTTGGTGGATTTGTTGGATTTGGGAATAATAAAGGCGGGGATTGGGGCGAAAACCTCATCAATACTGTCGCAAGCAACACAATCCGTCACCTGTTTACCCGTAGTGATTCGGTAGAAGTGTCTGTGAAGTGCAACCCTTCGAGCAAGCTACTTCAAGGAACAATTGACAGCTTCAGGATGAATGGTCGTGGGTTAGTAATCCGCAAGCAGTTTCGGACAGAAGAAATGTCTTTTGAAACAGACGCAGTAGCGATCGATTTTGGTTCTGCGGTTCAGGGGAAAATTGCCTTGAAACAGCCAACTCAGGCGATCGCTCAGGTAAAATTGTCACAAGATGATATAAATAAGTCCTTTGAGGCAGATATAGTCAGAACCCGTCTAGAAAACCTGACTCCTGATGCCCTAACCGAGATATCTGGTGGTGAACCCATATCCTTCGCTGATGTTGAAGTGCAGCTATTACCAGATAATGGGGTTAAGCTTTCGGCTAAGGCTAGTTGGGACGGAAATGTTGTTCCCGTCTCTCTCAGTTGTGTTTTAGGCATCGGTAAGCGCCGTCGCGTTAAGTTTGACTCAATTCAATTTGAGCGATCCAGTATACCTCCAGAACTACAGGATATTTCCAAAGATCTGACTTTGGCTTTGGGGGAAATTCTGAACGATATGGTTGATTTGGATAAATTCAACCTTGATGGAGTTAAGCTGCGTCTCAATCGGCTACAAACTGAGGGAAAAATGCTGCTGTTTAGTGGCTATGCGCAAATTGAGCGTGTACCCCAAACAGGGTAAGCATTGAACATTGCGAGACAAAACCGTTGCGGGGGTTCCCCCCGTTGAGGTTATTGTCGAGGGTGAACATTAAACATTGAGTATTGGAAAATTATGCAATTTTTTTGTTCATAGCTATGTGCATGATGCCTGTGGTGGAAGAGGGAAACTCTCCGCCCTGAGTTTGGAAGCCCAGTCTTTGATAGAAGCTAACTGCTGTTAATCTCGCGTTTAGGGTAAGACTAACTGCTCCTTCGTCCTTTGCTTTCTGAATCAGAAAGAGAAGTATTGTTGTTCCCAGGTTTTGCTGCTGATATGCTGGCGCGACTACCATCTGGCAGATTTGATAAATCTTGTTGGCGTGGGGAACTAGTTGACCATACGCGACTACCATGTTCTCAATTGCAATAGCGGCATGTAAGTAGTCCGCTTGGTTTTGTTCCAGAACTATATCTTGAGGCAAATTGTGGGGAGCAAAAAATAGTTTATATCTCAACTGACAAGCTTGCTGAAATTCTTGGCTGTCGTAATCGATCAGTCTCGCCTTAAATTCTGGCTGCTTCATGAGCTACTTTTCTCTCCCGTAAAATTCTGGCGGTACAAAGAAAGATAAACTGGAAACTAAATCAAAATTTTTTTGTTGTTAATTTGGCAGTTGGCGATCGCCCGTCAAATTAAGCTGTCTTATTTTTAGCCTAAATTTCTCAGATAAACATAATTTTTAGAATGAATTTCATCGGAATATACAAAAATATCATTCAATTATCCTCAAAAACTTGGACTAGACTCGCTATCTGTCTGATCACAACTGTAGTGAGTTTTTCTCTCTGGACTTTACCCGCCGCCGCAACTATCAATGATGATCGCTATGAAGGCAATGTCTTTGTTTTGTTTGGCGGCAATGGTTCATTAGTACCTCCCCGCATGGATTTACCCACTTCTCTAGAACGGGAAAAACCAGCAATCCTGGTATTTTATGTCGATGATAGCAGTGATTGTAAACAGTTCTCGATTGTCGTCAACCGCCTACAGGAATTCTATGGTCGTGCAGCTAGTATCATTCCTGTCAGCATTGATGCTTTTATCGAACAGGATAAATATAGTCCTGATCAACCAGCGTATTACTATAGCGGCGTAGTGCCTGAAACGGTAATTCTCGACCAAAAAGGCGAGGTGGTATACGACGGTAAGGGACAAGTCCCCTACGAAGAAATAGACGATGTACTACGAGAGGTTTTCGATCTCCTGCCTCGTGATGAGTCTGAGGTTCTAAAAAGGCGATCGTTCAACGAGTTTAATTCAGAAATTACAAAGTAAATCTGTGTGCAACTTTTTTTGAGCCATCGATTTTATTGGGTTTCAGACATACAGATTAATAAAAAATTTCCTGAAACTGCTATTCTTTCGTCAAAAGTTGCACATCACGCAAAGTAAACGCAAACTATTGATCAGGAACAAGATTTTTAGTTTTAGTATTGGTGATTGCTCAATTGACTGGTTATCGAGCTAAGTATCATATACATCGATATTAGAATACCGAATTAATGATCTATCAATTTACCAAGAAAGTTATTTATCTCTTCGATTAACCACTCTTTTTCAACTCGTTTGATATATCTGCCAAATTGTTTAGCTCTTATTCCTTCGACAATAAAACATCTGGCAACGACTGAACGAGAACCATACTGTTCCTCTTCCGAATAACCAGACAAGATATTATATCCAATTTTTGCATTAGTAATATCTTTTGTCTCTCCTGAGATTTTACGCTTTAAGCCAAACAGATTGTACGTCAGATCAAAGTTTTCTTGTCCAATTTTCACTTCAGTAACTCCAAAGGTAGAAAAAAGATAATTGAACGAAAAATAAGATTGAGCCGTTATCACTGGTATGGACAAAATCAGACGTATTATTAAGTCGTTACTCAAAGATAATTCGCTAGAAGCGTTTACAGAAGGAAATATTAAGGCAATTAAAAAAAGTGAAATGTACAGAAGAATCAAGCGATTATTTAGATCTCCTGGCTCGCCTTTATTGTGAGGAATAGTGAAACTTATTTGGTTTTTAGTTTTAGACATGGCAATCTTGCTAAAAGAAGGTTGACGGATAGGAGGGTTTTTCCGACTAGTGACTTTTAAATCTCCCTTCAACGCGGCAAGAGATTGTGAAGCAGATTCAAATCTATCTCCGACATTAGGTTCTAACATTATTTCTAACCAGTCAGTCATTTGCTGCGAGACATTAATGGAAGTGCGAAAATCAATCTTTCCATCATCTTGCAGGAACTCAGTAGGTTTAGAGTGAGTTAGCAAGTACACAATAGTAGCTCCAAGTCCGTATAAATCTGTTGAAGGGAC
>JBCCNG010000474.1:0-4074 GCA_039025955.1 Cyanobacteria bacterium P01_C01_bin.72
CAATTAGCTTACCAATACCATTTTTGAATGACTCAACATCACGCAAGATTTTGGTAGTGATGTAAGTTTGTCTTGTTAGTTTTTTATTTAGCGATCGCCTGAAAAAGACAAATTAAACTTGACATCCAAGACAATCGCTTTAGGACTAAGCGCCTTTGTCGCATTGAGTGTACCACAAGGGCATGACATATCCTTTAGGACGAACAGTTAACTTATAAACTATGGGTTTCAAACTAGATGCGGTTTAGCTCACAAAAAGAATTAAAACATTGCTTTGATATACTCTCGGCGCATGGAAGAAATAGCATCTAGAGGTACGCCCTTCGGACAGACGGCAGTACATTCACCATGATTAGAACAGTCGCCAAAGCCTTCTGCTGCCATTTGCGCGGTCATATTTAAAACTCGCTGTTTGCGTTCGGGGTCTCCTTGGGGAAGTAAAGCGAGATGAGATACTTTCGCAGCGGTAAAGAGAGAGGCAGAAGCATTAGGACAGGCGGCAACACAAGCACCGCAACCAATACAGGCTGCATAGTCAAAGGCGCGATCGCTATTTTCTTTCGGAATGGGCAAAGAATTGGCATCAGGCGCAGCACCTGTATTAACCGAGACATAACCCCCAGCGGCGACAATGCGATCAAATGCCGAGCGATCAACTACTAAGTCTTTAACAAGGGGAAAAGCAACTGCACGCCAGGGTTCGATAGTCAAGGTGTCGCCATCATTAAAACTTCTGAGGTGTAGCTGACACACCGCAGTCTGTTTTTGTTCACCATGGGCTATGCCGTTAATCATCATGCTACAAGAACCACAAATTCCTTCACCACAGTCGCTATCAAAGGCAACGGGTTCTTCTCCTTTAATGATTAGCTGCTCGTTTAAGGTATCCAGCAGTTCAATAAAAGACATATTCGGGTTAGCATCAGCGACGGTATAGGATTTAAGCTGACCTTTACTTTCGGGGTTTGCTTGTCGCCAGATTTTGAGATTAATTTGCATAATGGATTGGTGAGTTGTGGGTTTGCGATCAACTTCTGGTAAAAATGTAATGTATAAAGATTATTACATTCTTATCCAGAGAAAGACCGTGATGATAGTTCGCCAGAACTCTTCCCTTTATTTAGTAATCGTTTAATGCGACGTTCTCGTCCAGTCTATCTCAACTAGATTAAATTCCTGGAGCGAAAGAAGCGACGTTAATTATTACAACCTGGTTTTAAAATCGTCACAGCATAGCATTCAGGAGATAAATAGCGCTGGGCGATCTCCCTTAGTTCTTCTGGTTCAAGCTGGCTGACAATTTGAGGATAAAGCACCGAATGTTCTGCAGTGGCAATGATGTTATAAAAACCGTAAACACTGGCTAGCTGACTGGGAGTCTCCGTCGAAAAAATATAGTCATTAATTAGCTGTCGCTGGGCACTGGCTACTTCTGCCTGAGGAATCAGATTGTGATGTAGTTGCTCAAGACGATCGCTAATCATGCTTTCTACCATTGAAACATGCTCTAAATCCAGCAAAGCGCCGATAGAAAACATACTGGAGTCTCGCTGTAAAGATAAACTACAGTCAATATCTAAGACTAGCTGTCGTTCTTCGCGCAATTCTCGAACTAAACCTGAACTACGCCCCCCTGCCAAAATTAGAGCAATTAAATCTAAGGCGATCGCCTCGCGCAAAGACTCTGAACCAGGGCAGATCCAAGCCATTAATAGTCGCGCCTGCTCAATCCTCGGTAGATATAGTTCTTGGCGACGCATTGAGGTTATGGGGGGTTCAGCCTCAATTTTTACTGGAGGACATTCAGAACGTACGCTAAAGCCACTAAAATTATCATGGACTAAAGCTAAAGCCTGTTCCTGTTCCATACCGCCCACAATCACAATGGTCATGTTCTCAGGCTGGTAGTAGGTGCGATGAAAGCAGCGCATCTGATTAGGAGTTTGCTCTAGTAATGATTCTTTTTCTCCTAAGATAGAGCGTCCGTAAGGATGATGATGATAAGTATTTTGACAGAGTGCCTGATAGCCTAAATAATCTGGATCATTATAGCTAGCCAGAATTTCTTCGAGTACAACTTCTCGCTCACGAATAAATTCATCATCGGCAATATGCGCCCGCAATAAAATGTCTGCCAGACTAGGCAAAGTCTGCTCAACATGAGCAACGGCTGTGGTTAGATAAAAGTGGGCGTAATCATAGCTGGTAGCGGCATTGGTTACGCCTCCTGTACTTTCCACCAGCCAATCAAACTCTCCTACCATCACGTTGGGAGAACCCTTAAAGATCATGTGTTCTAAAAAATGCGCCATGCCCGACCAAGATTCTGGCTCGGCGATCGCTCCTGCCTTAACCCAAATATCTGAGACAACAACATTAGTAGCGGGTAAATGCTGGTGTATTACTGTCAGTCCATTACCCAACTTAAAGGTATTAGCCTGAAACTGGATCTGTCGGGATTGTGATGTTTTCTGCACTTTCTAGCCATATTCCCAATAATATAGCTAATCATAACTCCAAACAGAATGTGTTTCTGGTTACATTTTTAACAGAAACTAAAAAGAAGAGCTTAACTTAAGGTTATGCTTATAATTGCTAGTAATTTGATCGCAATAATTATCAGGTAGTCTACCGCCGCGCCGTTTTACCTTAGTTTATGACCTGGCGTTCCAGGGTGGGAATTGGCTGCCTCTGTTTCCATTTCCGAGTACAAGCTCGGTATACTTCCACAGATACTTAGGCTATTCCCTCATAAATCAAGCATAGATCAATAAACTTGTGAGGTAGTCACCAACGCGGTAGTAGCACTCTATCTATAATAGTAAGTTTTTCAGATTTCGCAAGCGGGGATTTTGCTAGACGAAAGACAGCAGCAAAAAATAAGCTTCGCAAATAATTAGCAATTAGGATCGACAATCGATCATAGGATGAAAGGAGTGATTTTTCAATCTCTCTGGTGAATATGGTGGATTTAAAGCATGTAATCATTGCCTACAAAGCGAGACACAAAACTAGCAGGGAATGGGCGGAAAAATGCGCCAGAGAACTGGAGTCTCGTCACTGCAAGGTCATGATTGGACCAAGTGGTATCAAAGACAATCCTTTTCCTGTGTTTCTGGCTTCGGCAACCGACAAAATTGATTTAGCAGTGGTTATGGGCGGAGACGGTACAATTCTGGCGGCAGCTAGACAGTTAGCCCCCCAAGGCATACCTATTTTGGCGGTAAACGTTGGCGGGCATCTAGGGTTTTTGACCGAACCCTTTGAGCTATTTCAGGATACGGAGGCAACCTGGAAGCGTCTTGAGTCTGATCTCTATGCCGTACAAAAGCGAATGATGCTGCAAGCTCAAGTATACGAAGGAGACAGAAATGATTTACGCCCCGTCAGCGAGGTATTTTACTGTCTGAATGAAATGTGCATCAAGCCTGCCAGCATAGATCGGATGCCAACTTCGGTTTTGGAATTAGAAGCTGATGGACAGGTAGTGGATCAATATAGCGGTGATGGTTTACTTGTTTCCACTCCTACAGGTTCGACAGGCTATACCGTCTCGGCAAATGGTCCTATTCTACACCCAGGCATGTGGGCGATCGCTATTACTCCAATTTGTCCCCTCAGCCTTTCTGGTCGCCCTTTGGTGATTGCTCCTGGTACGGTAGTTAGTGTTTTGCCCATTCGCGATTATGAAGCTAGCACTAAACTCTGGACGGATGGGGCGTTAGGAACAACTATTTGGCCTGGTCAAAGGGTGGTCATTAGGATGGCAAACTGTCAGGCAAACTTTATTATTCTGCGAGATGGTTATTCTTTCTATCAAACCCTCAGAGAAAAACTTCAGTGGACAGGAAGCAGAGTGCATTATGAAAACGATAACGATGAGTAAACTACAATATTATGCGCTTGGTGTGTATTATCTTCGTTCAAGTTTGCTAGTTTTTAGCTATCAGCTATCAGCTATCAGCTATCAGCTATCAGCTTTAGAAATAAACAAGGCTAGAGTTTAGAGAGTGAAATAAACTGAGATTTATGCTTAAAATATATTTTCATCAGATAGATTTTAAAGCTTTTTAA
>JBCCNG010000475.1:0-4071 GCA_039025955.1 Cyanobacteria bacterium P01_C01_bin.72
GCCTATCAGCAGGCTAAGTACAAAATAGTTATGTTTCATCACCCACCTCATACTCTAGGAGGCAACATTGTGCCACCCTATACCGATCCTCAGCCAAAAACCGCATACTCTGCCGATGAGCGGCTTATATCCCGCTACTATGACTACCCGATCAAAGACGACTATATAATCCGCGATTTAATTCCCTTACTAGAATCGGCTCAGGTTCAGCTTGTTTACTATGGACATTCCCACCTCTGGAATCGCTTTCAAAGTCCCGGGGGTTTACATTTTCTCGAATCCTCCAACGTTGGTAATAGCTATGGCGCACATTTAGGAGACAATAAACGAGAGATTCCTAGCTACAGCCCCGAGAATTATGCTGCTGTGGGCGATCCTAATGGCTTGGAGGCAATCGTACCCAACATTGCGCCTCTCTTGGACGAGGCAGGTCAACCGCTACCCTATATTGCCAGTAATGAAATCACGGCTTTTAGTATTTTTGATACTGCCACAGGGACAGTCAGCAGCTATCGCTACGATACTCGTCAACCCGATAGTCCAGCAGTTGAGTTTGATCGCTTTCAACTTCTCAATGATTAATAATTAACTAGATCATAGCTTTGAGCTTTTCCTTTGCTGCTGCGTATAGCTTTAAATCATCCTGGTTGGCATCCAGCAGTCTTTGATAGGTATCTGCGTCCAGACTTTGACGAACTAAATTGAGTTTGGACTTTAAAGATGCCTGGGGATCTGTGGTTATATTTTCGTGGACGGATTTGGTTTTAAATTCAGGAAAGTATTGCGCGATCGCCTGACAATATAGTTCCATCGATAAATCGAATTGAGAGACAATGCCAACTACGGGCAAAGATTCCAAACCCTTTAAGGCTCTAGTTAATTCAGACTTGTGT
The DNA here is from genome assembly GCA_039025955.1 of Cyanobacteria bacterium P01_C01_bin.72. Classification (GTDB taxonomy): domain Bacteria; phylum Cyanobacteriota; class Cyanobacteriia; order Cyanobacteriales; family Xenococcaceae; genus Waterburya. The sequence continues at coordinate 894 of JBCCNG010000475.1, forward strand.
TTACGGTTGCCCAACCAAGATAGTCTATAGGTCTGAAAATTACGACAGGATCGATTATGTTTTTCATCTAATTGAGCGTTAAGATAGCCAGCAAAATCTTTTTCTCGTGCTAGTTTTATACTCCGATTGAGAATTTCTTGATGCTGACGTTCAAATTTATATACGGATAATAAACGAACGATAGGATGGCGCAGAAAGATAATCGGCAAGATAATAGTGTTGTCTAAAACAGGTAGGGGAAAAATCGCCGTATGGGAAGAAAATGCACTGATGTCCTGCTGTTTTTCCAGCCAATCCTGCACTAAATTGGAGTTAGAGCGACCATTAACTCTGGGGAACTCTATTTTTCTCCAGCTAGAGCCAAAATTCTGCTTTAAGATACTATCTATAGATGTTCCTGCGTTCTTAAATAGATGATAGTGGGCAACGATCGCTTTTTGAGCGCCAGTTTGAGTGATTACGGAGGAAGATTGAGTACGGAGACTGTTCATTGACAAGTTTAAATTGAGGAGCTAAATATATGGGTCTTTGTTGACACATAATGAACCCACTTAAGCTAAATCGTAAAGAGAGATGGTGACTTTAATTCTGTTGCTCAAGGGATAATGAACAAAATATCTATATTTTATTAGCAAAAAGATAGCACGAGTAATATCAGATTACTTGCCAGACATATTTAGAAAAGACCATGGCAATACTAATACCTAAGCTCAAACCCACCAATACTTGAAACGGAGTATGCCCCAATAATTCTTTGAGCCTTTCTTCATTCAGGTTATGCTCCTCTTGAAATAACTCATCAACTAGCTGGTTGAGTATTTTTGCCTGTTTGCCTGCGGCTTGGCGTACTCCAGCAGCATCGTACATGACGATAATGGCAAAAAGACAGGCAATGGCAAATTCTGCCCCAGACCAACCCATTGTCACTCCCACGCTGGCAGCCAAAGCACCCACCAAAGCCGAATGGGCGCTGGGCATTCCCCCAGGAGAAAGAAGATAGGTAACGTTGAGCTTACGGTTTCTAATTAAGTCAATAACCAGTTTTAGTCCCTGTGCAGAAATGCAGGCAATCAGTGAAACTATCAATATCTGATTGTGTAAGATATTTGCAACTTCCTGCATGATTAGTTTGCTTGCCCCAAAAGTATTGTGTAAAAAGATTTAACTAGCGATCGCGAGTGACAATAAATTTAGCGATCGCTCTCAACGGCTCGGCTTTTGCTCCATAACTAGATAGCTGGGCGATCGCCTTATCAATTAGCTCTTGTGCCTGATGCCGAGACTTTTCTAATCCCCAAATACTAGGGTAGGTCGCTTTTTGCGCCTGTAAATCTTTTCCCGCAGTTTTCCCTAACTGTTCGTCAGTAGCGGTAATATCTAAAATATCATCTATTATCTGAAAAGCTAGACCAATGTTCTGGGCATAGTTCGATAACCTGGCAATATCCTGTTCAGCAGCATTCGCCAAAATTGCTCCTGAAACCACAGATGTTTCTAATAATGCCCCTGTTTTATGGGTATGAATAAAACTCAGAGTCTCGGCTGTGATATCAGTTTTACCCTCCGATTCCAAATCTAACACCTGTCCCCCAACCAAACCCGCCGCACCAACGGTACGTCCCAAAGCCGCCACAACGCGAATAATATTCTCGGGAGCAACATTTTTAGTTTGAGTTGCCACAAATTCAAATGCATATGCCAGCAAGCCATCCCCCGCCAGAATCGCAATATCTTCACCATATACTTTGTGGTTTGTCGGCTTGCCGCGACGAAAATCATCATTATCCATTGCTGGTAAATCATCATGAATCAACGACATCGTATGAATCATTTCCAGGGCGCAGGCTGTCGGCATCGCCATCGCTGCTGTACCACCCATTAACTCACAGGTTGCCAAACATAAGATCGGTCGTAGTCTTTTTCCTCCTGCCAACAGAGAATAACGCATCGCTTCATAAATCTTTTCGGGACGGGCGATCACGATCGACTGGTCTAGAGCTTCTTCGACTGCAACTTTTTGTTCTTGTAAATAGCTGTTTAAGTCAAATACAGTAGGAGTTTCTGGCTCTGTTAATTTCTGGTTGGCTTGTACCATGTAGCAGGATCTTATAGTTGTTAATCTATTACTTTATTATCTCTTGATTGGGTATTTTTACCAAATTTCGTAGACTCACTGTTTGTCTGTTTATCGTAAGTAAAATAAGACAAAATTATGATTAACCTAAAAAATCAGGTAATTTTGCCACCTGCTGATAATTAGCCGATTCTGCTAAAGCGATCGCCATAGCGTCATTGTGCCGACGCAACCCTTCATAGTGAAAGAATACTTGACCGCTCAAGTTGCGATCGCGATTGACTTGGATACACTTAATTAGATCTCTAGTACTAAGCTCTTGAGCATTAGCGGTGAAGGCGATACCTGGGGCAAACTTTGCCAGCGAATCAGACTCAAAAGTTCTCACGAGTTTTTTGATCTCCTGGCTGTAGGCAGAAAAACCAGAACGATATAATTGAGGATGAATAATATCCCCCAAACCCCTTTTAACCCAAGCCTTTGTATCCTGTAGCAGATTATTAAGACAAAAAGGAAATACCCCAGGAGAAAGAGAAATGATCGCCTGAGACTTAATATTTTTGACTGACTGATACATTCTTGCCAAAAAATCTGTCATAAGATCGGCGCGCCACTGTATCCACTGTTGATTGCCGTAATTGCGAGGCGGTGGTTGACCAAAAGCAGATTGATACTGCTCAACCGTATAATCATCATATCCTGCGGTCACGGGGAGGGCAGGAAGGCGATCACATCCCTGAATGCCATCTACATCATATTGACTAACAGTTTCGGCAATTATCTCTAGCATAAACTGCTGTACTTGAGGGTGGAAACCGTTCATCCAGGTTAGACTACCATGTCTTACTCTAGCGCGATCGCGATCTAAAGCTTTCCAGTGAGGATAGCCTTGGATAATGTGTCCACCATTAGCCAAATGAGAAGCGGCAAAACCATATTCTAGCCAGGGAATAACCTTGATCTGTCGCTGCTGTGCTGCTGTAATTATTTCTGCGAGAGGATCGCGCTGCTGTTGCTGATAAAAAGGATCTATCACTGGTAGAGTATATTGACTCATCACCTGACTGGGATAGAGAGTGTAACCCCGATTCCACACTACGGGAA
>JBCCNG010000476.1:0-4056 GCA_039025955.1 Cyanobacteria bacterium P01_C01_bin.72
AAACCGCGTCCATATTCAAAACTGGAGTTTCAAGGAAACCCCTTTTCCCTTTCCCCCTTTCCCTTTAACCTAACAACAGACAAGTTAAAACTAATGGTTTCAAAGTGGATGGGGTTTATACTATGCAACTAAAGACTGAAACTTTTACGGTTCATAAGAAATTTGCTCTACGGATCAGCAGAGGTACTACGGCTGAGAGTACCAACATCTGGCTTAAAATCACTCAGGATAATATTGAAGGTTGGGGTGAAGCGTCAGCTTTTTCTATCACTCCAGACCACCCCAAAGATACAGCTAGTTTGCTAGCGGAATTAGGACAAACTATTCCTCATTTAGAGCGCTTTCATCCTCTACAACGCCAAGAGATTATGGCACTGTTGCTAAAGCTAAAGGTTTCTTCGTCAATCAAAGCCGCCATAGATATGGCACTGCACGATTGGCTCGGCAAAAAAGTAGGTTTACCCCTATGGCAAATTTGGGGTTTAAATGGCACGTTAGAGGGCATATCACCACTCTCTGTCACTATCGGCATCAGTACTCCAGAGCGAGCAGTTGCTCGGCTCAAACATTGGCAAGATACCCTAGAGCCAAAAATACTCAAACTTAAGCTGGGTAATCCAGAGGGAGTCGAAGCAGATCAGTTAATGATCGAAGCTATTCGTCGAGCAGCCCCCCAAGCAAGAATTACGGTAGACGCAAACGGCGGCTGGAACTTTGAAGATGCTGTATATATGTCTAAATGGCTAGAGCAACAGGGAGTGGAATATATTGAGCAACCTCTGTCCGTTAGTCTAGATCATCAGTTAGAAGCATTGTCCAAAGTCTCTCCCCTGCCTATTTTTGTTGATGAAAGCTGTTTTACTAGTGCCGATATTCCACGACTAGCTAAATCCGTCGCGGGGGTAAATCTAAAAATCATGAAAACTGGCGGCTTAACCGAGGCAATACAGACTATTCAGGTAGCTAAAGCCTGTGGTCTACAGATTATGTTTGGCTGTTATTCCGACAGCGTTTTGGCTAATACAGCAATGGCTCATCTCTCTCCCTATGCTGATTATGTAGACTTAGATAGTCATTTGAATCTTAAAGACGATCCTTTTCTAGGGGCAACTATAGTAGAAGGGTGCTTAGTTCCTAACTGTCAGCCAGGATTAGGGGTGACGAGACAGTTCAATAATTAGGGCTTGCTGAAAAATTGGGATTTGATGAGATATCTGTTTAAAAGCTTTCAGCTCTCAGCTATTAACGGGATGCTGCCCATAATAGGGAATAACTTCTGACCAATGAGACTGTTTTCCCTCTTGCCATTGAGCGTAAGCGAGATCGAGAATGTTGGTAACTGAAGTAGCAATATTTCCTTCAGCGTTAACTAAATAATATGATTGTCGTAGGTCTTCTAAACTTTGCTGCCATAACTCTAGAGTCATGAGAGTGTCCTGCATATATGTTTGCAGTCTTTGATTATTGACCTGATAAATGCCAACAAATATTTCTCCTCTTCTGGCATTCATTTGCACGGCAATTAAGCGATCCTCGGGAAAATTATGATCAATATTTTGAGCGGCTACAGCGGCAAGATTAGAAATACCATACAGGGGAATATCTAGCTGTTGGGCAATGGTTCGAGCGGTGACAACTCCTACTCTTGTCCCCGTAAAGCCCCCTGGTCCTTTAGCTACGGCAATAAACTCTAGGTCTTGCCAAGTTTGAGGGAGCAAGATTTTTGCCAGATGCTGATGTAGCTGAGACGCTAAATCTCTACCTAAATCCCAAGTTTGGCTGCGGCTATCCCCTGCATAATTGTTTACAGTTATTCCCAGTTGCGGTGTACTAGTATGAAGAGCGATCGCATATTTTTGGCTGTCTAAAACTGGCATAGTTGGGGTCTAAGAGCGGATAAATGCGCCATGTACAACTTAAAAGAGCTTATATTGTTGTTTTCCCCTTCATCAAGGGTAATTAATAGCTTACTGTATACGGTTACTCGTCCTTGATAAAAAATAAAAAATTCTGCTCAGGTTTATATTAGCCTCTATATTTCTCTCTAAATTTCTCAATTATTGATATGACTATTGGCAAAGTTGAACCAGGACAAGCCCCCCTAACTCAGATTACTCCTGGCAAATGGCTCAAACAAAATCTATTTAATTCTTGGTATAACTCGATTCTGACTATTGTTAGTTTGCTCATAGTCTACTGGGTAGCATCTCAACTGCTCAATTGGGCTTTCTCTGAGGCAGATTGGACAGTCCTTCAGGCAAATTTGCGGCTATTTTTTGTCGGCAGATATCCTGTTAAGTCTTTGTGGCGTGCTTGGGTAACTTTAGGGGTAATTGTGACTCTAGGAGGTATCTCGTGGGGAGTTTTAGCTCATCAGGCGGCAAGGTTATTTACGCCACGTATTCTAGTTATTTTGAGCATGCTTGCTATTGCCAGTGGTTTAGTAGTGCGTCTGGGAGGAGTTCAATCAAGCGTCATTTTATTGGGAATGTTGCTGCTGCTAATTGCGGCTGCTTTGCTGGGTAAAAAACTCAGCGGTTGGTTACCTAATCTTCATAGCTGGTTGCCTGTGCTGTGGCTGTTCGCTTTTAGCTTTGATATCTGGCTTTTGCTGGGAGGTAGTAATGTCAATCTGGATCGCGTTAGCGGTTTGATGCTGACTATTCCTGTAGCGATTATTAGTATCCTGCTGTGTTTTCCCTTTGGAGTCTTGCTAGCACTCGGTAGACAAAGCGATCTGCCCGTAATCCGCTGGCTATCGATCGCCTATATTGAACTCGTTCGTGGCGTACCTTTAATTACGATCATTTTTATGGCACAGGTAATGCTACCGTTAGTATTGCCCCCCGATGTGCGGCTGGATCGAATTATTAGGGCGATCGCTGGTTTTACTCTCTTCAGTGCCGCATATCTCGCAGAAAATGTGCGGGGTGGTTTACAGTCGATTCCTCGCGGACAAAGGGAAGCGGCTAAAGCCTTGGGTCTCAACTCAGTTTATGCCCTCTGGTTTATTATTTTGCCCCAGGCACTGAAAACGGTAATTCCCAGTATGGTAGGACAGTTTATTGCTCTATTTAAGGATACTTCTCTACTGGCGATCGTCGGCATGACGGATTTATTGGGAATGTCTCAATCTATTCTGGCTAACCCTAAATATCTAGGACGTTATGGCGAGGTTTATTTATTTGTAGCCGCTATCTATTTTGTTTGCTGTTACGCAATGTCTGCCGCTAGCCGCAAATTAGAATAATGAATAATCTACTTATGATTGGCGAAGTGTTTCTTGTTTTTGACAGTCGGTACATAAGCCAAAAAATTCTAAAGTATGATAGTAAACCTTAAATTCTTGAGTTTGAAACCAACGATCTAATTTACCGTTGATCGGACAACTATCAATAACAATCGAACGTTGACAGTGAAGACAGTTAAGGTAATGTTGCTGGCGCAATAAATTAGCACTGTACAAAGATTTACCGTTGCTGCTCATTCGTTCTTGAATCGAGCCTTGTTTGTGAAGAGTTTTTAAGGCACGATACACTGTGGCTAAGCCGATTTTTTTGCCCTCACGCTGTAACTCTAAGTATAAATCTTGAGCATCAATCTCTCGTCGGAGTCGTTTGAGGAAATCCAAAACAGTTTTGTGACTGTTGGGTTGTCGAATTGACATAAAAACTAATGATCGTAAATTGAAATAAGTTAACACCGAAACAAGCGATCACCCATGGAAACCTTAAACGAGGTGATTCTGGGGAGAGGCTGACTAAGCTGCACTTCTTATCTTCTTTGAATCTAAAAATAAAAGTCTAAAAATAAAGAGATGAGCTTAACACCCATCTCTAACAGTGACACGCATATCAATTAACGAAACCCAGGATTGTGGCGAACCAGACTCATAAACTCCTGACGGGTTTTAACATCGTCGGCAAACACGCCCCTAACTGCACTGGTAGAAGTCCAAGAACCAGGTTTTTGTACTCCTCGCATGACCATACACATATGACTAGCCTCTACTACTACCGCTACACCTTTGGGTTGCAATAATCCTTGGAGTGCATC
>JBCCNG010000477.1:0-4035 GCA_039025955.1 Cyanobacteria bacterium P01_C01_bin.72
ATGACATTCAGCACATAAATTTTAGCTTTTAATAATTAATTATCTGAATATTAGCCCGAATGCTTATTATGTAACAATTACAGGCTAATAATATTGTGTTGGAGATCGCCTTAATGACTAAATTTTATTTTTATCAGGGATCGCTATCTCAGACTCAAAATCCAGTAAATTCGTTTAATTATTTTTTTGAATGATTTAACTGCGGAATGTCGGATAAAATTGATGTGAATCGACACGATGATAGTGTAAATAACTATGCAGCAGATCAAGTCTAAAAAATGATTGCCTCAAAAATAAAAGAAGTATTGCGAGTAATTTATAGCGGTGTTCCGGTTTATTGAGTACAGTTATTTTGCTTGTTCATTAAGATTTAGATTTGTAACTGTACTTAGCTTGTTTGCACACCGCTGTAAATCGATGAAACGGTTGTGTCGCCGAAACATCATCAGTTAGTAATATCTCAACAAAAAAAGAGGTGAATATCTAGGTGTCACCTCTAATGAAATTTCTTCGATTAACGTCCGTCTTGCTGCTGAATCAGTTTCTCGTCAACCACTTCTGAGCATTAAGACGTTGAATTGTATACATTACCAGCAATTCCAAATTTACTCGGCGCTCATCAATCATAAAAGACTCGATTGTGCTAGGAGCATTGCCATAAGTTGAACGGGAGAATGCCTTTTGTCCTTTGATATTCGCGTCGGGAAAATAAATATTAAACTGGCGATCGCCGTTTTGCCACTTCCCAACTACCTGCCAGCAGGGTTCATTAGAGCTTGCTCCTTGAATGGGTACACCCTGCTCCACAAAAGTCAAATCTACATCATCAATCCCCGACTTTGCCATTGCTTCTTTTAACTTCGGCAGGTAATGCTCTTGGATAAATTCGCTAAAAGGCTTGTCTTCTGGCTTTGGCGGTTTTGCTTTTTTCGCTTTGGCAGCAGGTTTAGCATCCGCTTTTTTTTCTGCTGTCGGTTTTGCCTGTTTTTTGTTTGTTTCCTCTGCCATGTCTTACCAAATTTAGAGCTTGAGCTACGATCTCAGATATATGTCATTCTATCATGGCTATTTATTGAGCTGTAGGTTATCACAATCAAACTCTAATCGCCCCTAAAAAATATATTTACGTTCTCTAAGCTAGTTTAATTTGCTGACTTAGCTAGCTTGTCCTACAAAACTAGCGATGGTTTCGCGGAAGAAGAAATAGGCATCCCAGATAATAAAGCTATAAATAGCAGTCAAGGCGATCGTGATCCAGACTTTTTTGAGAGTGAATATTCCCGCACTGGCATAAGCCAACCAGTAGATCATAAAGGGAGTGGTTAAATAGCAGAAAAAACCATAGCCTAAAGATTTGAGCAATAGCTGAACTAACCGATAGTCAATACCATTCGCTATTTTTAGCACAATCAGGAGAGACAAAATACCTGCTACAAACTGCACAATACTGTTTTTGAGCAGGACAAACAAAATGCCTTTATTATTGGGTGAATTTTTCATGATCAAAGAACCACCTCTCCTGCTTTTGGCTTGAAAGAGTGATTGTATTACTCAGGATTACTTCGTAATTATATCTAAGTATATTCAGGGGTTTTTTAAAGAATTGAAGAAGCTTGGTGAGAAATGTATAGTTATCATGTGGCAGTAGGCAAATTGGCTGACAGAAGCGATCGCCAAAAAAAAACTGATTAGGAATCATTTCTCCTAAAACAGCCGAAATTGATAAATTGGAATGAAGCTCAAGATCTAACCCATGATTGAATCGGGATTGAATTAAATCTGGTGAGCAGTTTGTGCTTGGCTTTGGGTACAGATGGCGCAAGTACAGCCAAAATGTTCTAATAAGATGTTACTATTTTCCCGTAGTGAAGGACTAATAACACTTAAGTTTAGGTGAGGCATGCCTAACTGAGTATCTAGATTAGCCACAGCGGGAGTAGCGATCGCTGGAGAGGTAATCAACAACAGGGCGACAAAGCTAGCGGATGCAGCGAATAAGCGTAATATATTTTTGAGCATAATAGTTTTGAGCATAATAGTTTGATTAAGAGAATAACAAAGTTATCTTAAACTACGACCATGATTATAGCGTTTTCCACAATCAAAGCGTTTTCTCCCCGTCTAACAAAATCTAATCAAGACAGATGATACTTCTATGATGCACGGTTTTATCCCTCCCCAACGCTATTTACCCTACCTATCTTGGCAACAAATTAAGCAGCTGCCCGATCAGGAAAACGTAGTCATTATTCAGCCAGTGGGAGCTATCGAACAGCATGGACCACATCTACCCATAGCAGTAGACTCGGCTATCAGCCTAGGAGTTTTAGGCAAAGCTTTAACATATCTGGATCAGAGCATTCCTGCTTATGCTCTCCCCTGTCTCTATTATGGTAAATCTAACGAACATGATGGTTTTCCTGGCACAATTACCTTGAGTGCCGCTACTTTACAGAAGGTAATTGAGGAAGTAGCTTTGAGCCTCTACAGATCAGGCTTTCGTAAGCTGATCCTGATGAATTCCCATGGGGGACAACCCCAGGTGATGGAGATAGCAGCGAGAGATATTCACCAGCAACATCCAGATTTCTCCGTATTCCCTTTCTTTACCTGGCGTGTACCTCACATTGGGGGAGAAATGCTTACGTCTCAAGAACAAGAGTATGGTATTCATGCTGGGGATGCCGAAACAAGCATTATGCTCTCTCTTTTGCCCCAACAGGTGCAGATGGACAAGGCAGTCAAAGAGTATCCTCAAGGATTACCAGAGGATAGTTTACTCGACATGGAAGGCAAGTTACCTTTCGCTTGGCTAACTAGAGAATTGACTCAGAGTGGTGTGATGGGAGATGCGACAGTAGCAACCAGAGAAAAAGGCGAGCGCCTGTTGGAATCTCTGGCTCATGGTTGGGTGCAGGTAATTCAGGATGTCTATAAATTTAGGCAGCCTAGAGTTGATTAGTTCAGTAGCTCTACTTCTACTTTATTGAACATCAAACCAATAAACATGAATAAAGCAACATGCTAACGCGAGTTCTTCCCTAACTGGCACAATCAGTTAGGCAATCTTAGCTTGGCTGTTAGCAGGTTATCTTTTACAATTCATACTCGCAGCTAATATTCGTCCCTCTGATAAATTCGTGTCACAACCAAGTTTTACATTTATTGACCTATTTGCTGGAATAGGTGGTTTTCATTTGGCAATGCATCAGTTAGGGGGGAAGTGCGTATTTGCCTCAGAAATAGATCAGTATGCTAGGAAAACTTACCGTCATAATTTTCAGCATATTTCGCCTCATATATTTGCTGAAGATTTATTTAACGAAGACATTAGAAATATTGTTCCTGAAGAAATTCCTGATTTTGATCTGCTTTGTGCAGGATTTCCCTGTCAGCCATTTAGTCAAGCTGGTTATAAAAGGGGATTTAATGATATTCATAAGTCAGAACGAGGCAATTTATTTTTTAATATCGTCGATATTCTGGAAGTTAAACGACCAAAAGCCTATTTTTTAGAGAATGTTAGGGGATTAATTAATCATGATCGGGGTAAAACTTTTAAACTAATCAGAGAGATTCTAGAACAAGATTTAGGATACTCATTTTATTATGAAGTAGTTAAAGCATCCGACTACGGTTTACCTCAATTAAGACCAAGAACTTTTATAGTTGGTTTTCGTGATGAATCTTTTCTGAGAGGATTCAATTTTCCTGCTAAACTCCCGTTAAAGTTCAATATGAGCCAGGTATGGAACGGGGTTTGTAGTCGAGAAATTGGTTTCACAATTCGGGTTGGTGGTCGCGGATCTGATATTAGCGATCGCCGTAATTGGGATTCTTATTTAGTTGATGGTGAAGTTAGAAAGTTAACTTATATTGAGGCTAGAAAAATGCAGGGATTTCCGAACAATTTTGATTTTCCTGTGAGCCCGACTCAAGCTATTAAACAGTTAGGAAACAGCGTAGCAGTTGATGCAGTTAAAGCTGTCGGTGACAGTTTAATTATGTATATGAATAGCTTAAATACTAATTATC
>JBCCNG010000478.1:0-4035 GCA_039025955.1 Cyanobacteria bacterium P01_C01_bin.72
CAGAATTAGTGTAGTATAGGGTCGTTTATACATTTATAAAGCGAGAATTTTTTCTCGGTAGCGAATTTAAATTTAGGCAAAATTTCTGTATATTTATTTAATTTTCTCTCCAGTGAACCTAGCAAATGGTGCTTGAGTAGATATCATAAAAATACAGCGGTAGAGATCTAGTTTAAGCGTGAGGCTAAGTCTTTTCTTATGGCACCTGGTCAATCTTCTTTCCGACGAATTTTACTCTCGCGCATTTTGTTAGTTAGCGTTCCTGTTTTGCTAGTAGGAGTATATGTCACCTACAGAAAAGCTCGTTCGGCTTTTTTAGAGACGGCTAGGCAAAATTTGACCGAAAGTGCAATTCGCAAGGGAGAGTTAGTTAAACAGTCAATTGAGTTTTTACAAAACAATTTGGCTAGCGTCAGCGATGCGGCTACGACTAGCTCTGATGTTGTGGATGGAGAACTACTAATTTCTCAACTGACAGAGGTATTACCCACAGGTATTTTGTGCGCTCAGATTACCGATCTTACTACAAGTTCCATCACTGCCTCTACCTGTAAAGAGCCTGTAGATCTCGAAGATAGTACTTGGAAAAAGAAAAAGCAGCGTATTTTGACGACTTCATCTCAAGTAGATGTCAAGTTGCTTTTACCCTCAACCTCACTGCTGCGGGACTCAGAAGAAGCCAGTGAAAATCCTTTGGGTCGTCAGTTAAAGCTGTGGTTAACTGCGCCCATTTACGACAGCGCGGGAGATTTGCGCTATGCTCTCAGCGTCAAGTCGGCTATTTTGACCCAGGAAATTATCGAGCCTGGTTCACTCGAAGGTTATCCCGTGGTCATCGATCAGGATGGTACAATTTTGGCTCACCCTTTTGTGCAGCGGGTGGGACGTAACATTAAGCAAATGCCTGATGCACAAAGACTGACCACGCTCATGGAAAATGCGATCGCCAATCAGTCGGATTTTCTACATTTATTTTATTTGGAAACCGACGGAGTAGAGTTGGTTACAGGCTATAGTTCGATTCCTTCCCCAGTGACGGGTAGTGAGTCAGAAAAGTGGATTATTCTTGCCGTTAGTCCCCTAGATGCCGCATTAGAACCTTTGAAGGATATTCGGCAGGCTTTAGTTGGCATGACTTTGGGTTTGATCGCCGCTTGCTCTCTGGCAACGCTCTATTTGTCCCGTGAGTTAGCCCGTCCTCTGGAGCAAATTAGAGATTATTCCCTTAAAGATGAGCATTTACATTCAAATGTAGACCGTTTGCCCGAAAATTTCCAGATTAACGAGTTCAATCAGCTTTCATTGTCCCTCAATGACATGGTAAGCCGACTTAGAGCCTGGGGAAATGAAATTGTTAAGGCTTGGGAGGAAGCTCAGGCTGCCAACCAGTTGAAAAGCGAATTTCTGGCTACGACCTCCCATGAATTAAGAACTCCCCTCAACGGCATTATTAACTGTATTCGGGTGGTGCAAGATGGCTATTGTGATAGTAAAGAAGAGGAAAGAGAATTTCTCCAGCAGGCAGATGATGCTGCAATTCATCTCTTGGGTATTATCAATGATGTGCTAGATATTTCTAAGATTGAAGCGGGTAAGCTATCGGTAATGATTGAACGAGTCAATCCCTACAAGATTCTTAATGAAGTGGTGGATCTACACTCGGTTTTGCTCCAGCAAAAACAAATAGAAGTAGCAATGCCTGTTTGGGGCAAGGATCTATATGTGATGGCAGATGCGGCAAAGTTGAAACAAGTGTTAATCAATATAGTCAGCAATGCCGTCAAGTTTACCGATTACGGCACAATTACAATCACGATTACGACTAAATCGACTAACAATGAACAAGAGCTTGATAGTTATGAATATTCTCTGGTTTCCAAAGCCAACTATCAGCGGGATCTTCAAGCTTCAGCCGACTACCTCACCCTGCAAGATGAAGCTTTAGCCACAGAAAAATTTAGCTTGCCTTCTAATACCTATACTGCTACACCACAGCAGGACTCAAATCAGCAGGTTGTCATTGAAGTTCGGGATACGGGTATTGGCATTGATCCGAGTCAGCAAGAGAAGCTGTTTAATCCATTTGTCATGGTCGATGGTTCAACCACGAGAAAGTTTGGCGGTACAGGTTTAGGGCTAGCTATTTCCCGCAATCTGATGGAATTGATGAAGGGTAGCATTTCCTTGCAAAGTCCAGGAATTGGTCAGGGGACAACAGTGTGCATCACCATTCCTCTAACAGAAATGACCCATTCGTGACAAATTAAGGTTATGTGTTGTTTGTCAAATCGTCTTTAGCTATCAGCTATCAGCTATCAGTTTTTAAGCTATTTTCAGGAATTCAAGCTGGAATGTGGCGATGCCTTTATGCGAAGCGGTATCCTTTAGGACGGCTATGCTTCGCAAATCGCTATCTAGATCAGTTTCAATCCATATTTAGCGTCATGTAAAACAAGAACACTATCAGTAGTAGTTGACCAAAACTTGTTTGTTTTAACTTGTCACCAATAGAAATGACCCAATGACCCTGAAGGGCTCAAGCTCCTAGACTCTATGTTAATTACTCATTACTAATCATCGACCTAAAGTTAATTCTTCCTTCTTACCTAAAATTCCTTGAGGTCGCCACAGCATTAGGAGCATGAGAATCAAGCCAATCACCATAACACGAAAAGCACCTTCCTCAGAACTACTGAACCAGCCTAGTTTTGGTAGATAGAAGCGAGTGAGAGCATCATACGCCCAAAAAATAACCGCTCCTAATAATGCCCCAGGATTTCTCCCCGCACCACCCAAAACTACCATCGTCCAAACGTTAAAAGTAACAAGGGTTTGAAAGTTTGCGGGATAAATTGTCGTTAGCTGCCAAGCATAAAATGACCCTGCTATACCAGCGATCGCCCCACCGAGCATAAATGCCTGAAGCTTATACCAAAAGACGTTTTTACCCAAGGCTGTAGCGACTTCTTCATCCTCTCGTATGGCTTTTAAAACTCGACCCCAGGGTGATTTTGCCAATAGTTCTAAACCCCAGTAGACAATCGCTAAGGTATACAGCACCAGCAGCATTAAACCTGCTTTGTAGCTATAGTTCAGTAGCGCAGCACAGCCATTAAGATAAACAGTTAGGATCAAACCCAAGCCAATTACACCCCAAATGATAAGACCCCAGAATTTAGTCGGCTGATAGCTTTTGCCCTGAATTTCTTTCCCTTCACGCCACTGCGATCGCAAACCCCGCCAAAGAAGCCAAACAGCGAAGATAGCCAGCAGGGTAAGTAGAGCAATCAAAACATACTTTTGCACGAGATTGGGCGCAAAATTCTCTAGAGGTAAAGGAAAACCCTGAACACCAAACGATCCTCTCGTAAGCCACTGCTCATTGAGGGCGATTAGACGCAGCATCTCGGAAACGCCGATAGTGACGATCGCTAAATAGTCTTCTCGCAATCTTAAGGTAGACATGCCAATTAATAATCCCAACAGAGAGGCGATCACTGTACCCGCCAAGACTGCCACAATTAGAGGTACACCTTGAGAAGTTAATAATACGGTGGCGTATGCGCCAACAGTCATAAAGGCTACGTGACCAAAGTTAATCAATCCTGCGTAGCCCCACTGTAAATTTAGACCCAAAGCAAACAGAGAATATAAGCCGACGTAGATTGTCAGAAAAACTAAATAACGAACCATTACGATGTTTTAAGGGATTAACTGTATTCTTGCAGCCGATTGTAGCTCAGTTATGCCCGCCACAAAGTTCATCAAGAGAGATTGGAGAGTAAGACAAATTATTTGCTCATTTAAAATTGTTGTATGTAATCGATTGGCTGCTTAATTAATCATTAAGTGACAACAGCAACAAAGTAATCAAAATTACATTGAATCCCTTGCCTAAACTTAACTTCAGCTTAAATCAGTTGATTTGTTGCTCAAAGTAAGTTACTTTTATGAAGCTAAAAATGGTTTAGATAATCATAAGTTTATTTTTTACTCAAAAAACAGTGCTAAAAGTTTCGAGAAGTAGATAAACTC
>JBCCNG010000479.1:0-4024 GCA_039025955.1 Cyanobacteria bacterium P01_C01_bin.72
CTTTAGGACAAGGGCATAACATATCCTATAGAACTGGCAAGCCTTCGGCTTGTGCGGGATTGGGGACTAGTGGACATGGGCGTAAATAGAGTTACCATTCAATTTATCTCAAACCTATGCTGTATCTAACCTACTACCTACTACCTAAAAAAGATAGCAACATCCGTTCTAAATTTAATCATGTTCTAATTTTCAGACCTAGTGCGACAGCTAATATGATTTATCTAATTACCCGTGATATCTAGCAATCACCATAGCTACATTCAGCTATAAGTCGTCACTAATACTGATACTTAAAGTCCTGCTGCTCGATTAAAATTGGATGACTTCCAATTAACAACTAACTGCTATTTGATAGCAAAAGCTTGAGGAGATTTTTGTGCCAATCAGCGTTAAGGTTTTGCCCCAATCCACCTATCTAGCATCATTAAAAATTAAGCAGAGCCTTAACAGACTGGCAAAGTTAGTGCCGATTGTCTTTATTGGTGCTGTTCTCTTGCCGCCAACGGCAACAGCATCAGATCTGGATCTTTATCAAGATGAAGCCTCATTCCCATCAACTACTGTAAACCAGAAGCTTGATTCTGAGTTAGTTATTACTCCTGGTGAAGCTAGATTGATGAATCAGGAATTAGCAGGATTAATTGATCGCTTTAAAGCAACCCTGTTAACCGTTGATGCCAGCGAGAGTAACATTGATATTTCCACAGAATCTCTAGTCAAGCAGCTACTTGAGTCAGACACTATTACCCGTAAGAATAACACCAAGCTCACTAGCTCCAAACATCAAAACTCGCATTTAGCCCTACGTCTAGCCAGTACAGGATTACAAAAATTCAACTACCTAGTCAAACAACAGAGATACGATGCTGCCAGAGCAGAGTGGTCTGCGGCACAAAAAATTCTCTGGTCTAATTATCCCCAGGATAAACCATTGGCTCAGTCTGAAGTGAGAGCAATGTGGTTTGATCGCGGCACCATTGTCAAGGCAAAATCAGAAGCTGATTTAATTGGCATCTTTGACCGTATGGCGATCGCTGGTATCAATACTATCTTTTTTGAAACTCTCAATTCTGGCTACACTATTTATCCCAGCAAAGTTGCTCCAACTCAAAATCCTTTAGTTAAGGGGTGGGACCCTTTACAGGCGGCAGTAAAGCTGGCTCATGAACGAGATATGGAACTCCATGCCTGGGTATGGACTTTTGCGACAGTGAATAAGCGCCACAATACCATTCTCGATCTGCCACGACATTATTTAGGACCTGTTTTATCTCAGCGCCCTGAATGGGCAATGACTGACCATCAGGGTAGCCGTTTCCACTATAGTTCGGGCAAAGTTTTTCTCGATCCAGCTAATCCAGAAGTTCGGGGTTATTTACAGACTTTGATCGGCGAGATTGCGCAAAATTACGACGTAGACGGTATTCATCTTGACTATATCCGCTATCCGTTTCAGAGTCCCACTGGCAAAATTACCTATGGTTATGGTGCTGCCGCACGAGAGCAATTTCAGCACCAAACAGGCTACGATCCTGTGGAGCTAAATCCCTATCACCCCCTCTGGTCAAAATGGATCGAATTTCGCACAGAACAGGTAGATACATTTGTAGCTGAGGTTTCTCAACAGTTACGGCAGATCGACCCTGAATTAATTCTTTCGACAGCGGTATTTCCTATGCCTCGGCGTGATCGCCTGAACAGAATTCAGCAGGGTTGGGAAAAATGGGTTAGCAAGGAATGGATCGACCTGCTTGTGCCGATGACCTATGCCCAAGATACAGAACAGCTAAATTCTTTGGCTAGCCCTTTGCTCAGAGAGTTTCGCCATGGTAAGGCACTATTATTGCCAGGGATTAGACTCTTAAATATGTCTGAGGTGGTAGCACTAGATCAGATGCAATTTTTGCGGGGTCTATCTACCGAAGGCTATTCTCTATTTGCTGCCGAAAATTTAAACTCCAGCTTAATTGATGTTTTTAACCGAACTCAGGGAAAGAAGCTTGCTATACCCGGGCTACCCCATCGTCAACCATTCCAAGCATCCCTATTTCGCTACCTTAGTCTTCAACAAGAATGGAATTTCTTTATCGCTAATAATCCAGGCGAAGTAGATGCCAAAATAATGTTGCAATGGGGGAAACAGGCAGATCGGCTGAGGCAGGAATTACAAGAATTTGCCGCTGAACCTAGCAGCAGCAATTTGTTCTCTGTCCAAATTACTCTTAGTTCTCTGCGAAGACAGTTTCCCTATTGGATGAGCCAAACTAAAAGTGTTGATCACTATCAGGCTCAAGTCTGGCAAAACCGCTTGGACACTCTTGATCGGCTAGTAAGCTATGGACGGAGAAAACACCTCCGCGATTAGAAAGGGTGTTGCGCGATAAAATCTTGGTATCAGCCCTGCTAAAATAACAGTGTCAAGAATTTTTCATGTTTAATAGCGGTTATGCTACTTACAGAGACTACCTTAGTTGCCTTATTATATTTAGTTCTAAGTGGCACATATCTTTTAGTGTTACCAGCATTGGTTTACTTTTACCTCAATAAGCGTTGGTACGATGCCAGCTCCATTGAAAGGTTGATCATGTATTTATTCGTATTCCTGAGCTTTCCTGGAATGCTGTTGCTCAGTCCCTTTCTCAACTTACGTCCCCAACGTCGCAATCTCAAAGCTTAGAATAACAAGTATGCGTAGAATCGATGCTCTGGGTATTGGTCTGGGGGTATTTGTTGCCGCTGGACTGTTTTTTGTAGCTTTGCAGCTATTTGGTCTAGATGGTATTAATGCTGGAATCTGGACGCAAGTTGCTTTGGTAGTGATGCTAGTTGGCTGGTCGCTGACCTACTTATTTCGTGTTGGCAATAAAAACATGACTTACAACCAGCAGATTAGAGACTATAAAGAGGCGGTAATGCAGAAACGTCTTGAAGAAATGTCTGATGAGGAATTAGCCGAACTACAGCGCCAAATTGAGCAGGAGAAATCTTGAGCAATATATGCAATGTATAATATTGAATCCCTAATTCCCAGTCACCAATCTCCAATTTTTTCCTCATGAATGTCGCCCATCGTTTTCAACAGCTCAAGCAAAACTCTGAATGCGCCTTTATTCCCTTTATTACGGCTGGAGATCCAGATCTGGAGACAACAGCTCAAGCACTAGAAGTTTTAGCCCAGAATGGTGCGGATCTGATTGAGTTGGGCGTACCCTATTCCGACCCCCTCGCCGATGGTCCAACAATTCAAGCCGCCGCTACTAGAGCTTTACAGAAGGGAGTTCAGCTAGAAGATGTTTTGGCAGTTGTTAAACAAACTGCGACGAAGATAGATGTTCCCATCATTTTATTTACTTACTACAACCCGATTTACTATCGTGGTGTAGAATCCTTTCTGAAGCAAATTAAAGAGGCGGGAGTCAGTGGTTTAGTCGTTCCCGATCTTCCCCTCGAAGAAGCGGAAAATTTGCTCGGATTAGCTACAGAGATGGGAATTGAGGTGATTTTACTAGTTGCTCCCACTAGTTCAGCAGAAAGAATAACAGCGATCGCCAGTAAATCTCAAGGCTTTATTTACCTCGTTTCTGTCACGGGAGTTACGGGAATGCGATCGCAAACGGCAGCGGGAGTTCAAGATTTATTAAAAGCTCTACATAGTGCTACAGATAAGCCAATCGGTGTTGGTTTTGGGATTTCTGACCCCCAACAGGCAAAACAAATTAAAGACTGGGGTGCAGATGCAGTAATTGTCGGTAGTGCGATCGTTAAACGCTTGGCAACAGGGACTCCCGAATCTGGACTCAAGGCGATCGCCGATTTTTGTCATGCTCTGAAACAAGCAATCTCTTGACAGCTTTAGCTCTAGCTAGACTAAATTATTGCCAGAGCCTCTTTATTTATTGGTTTAGATACTAACGATATCAGCAGAAAAAGACAGCAGCCTAAATAATGACTACTGTCTTTTTTTTTACTATTAAGATAGTGAGTATTTCTAGAGAAGTAATCAATAAACTTGTTCGCAGTA
>JBCCNG010000480.1:0-4000 GCA_039025955.1 Cyanobacteria bacterium P01_C01_bin.72
CCAAAATTAAATAGCAACTTTACCTAATTTGGCTCGCTGCGCGGGCTGATTTTTTGGTTAAGAAGATGTTTTTAAAGTATAAGGATACAGCTTCACAGATGTTTCTAGTGCTGCCCATTCTCAAGCCTAAGTAGACTTACTGATTCTTAATTGCGGTAAACCGGCTATCAAAGAGTGGTTGTGCCTCAAGCAAATATTTATTTGTTTCTTGTTTATGCGATCGCAAAATCGGCAAAATCTGGCTTGTTCTTTATTGCTTTGCTGTTTCTGGGGTGGGTGGCTCGTTCTCTTTGATGCTAATTTAAATCTGTCTCCCACCATAGCTCAACCAATTAGTAAGAATAAGTCTCAGGCAGATCGAGATTATCAAATTGCCAGGGAAACTATCCACAATGGCGGTTTATTAGCGGCAAAAAACAAGCTCAATGGGGCATTGAGGGCTTATCAAGCTTTAGGTGATCGCTCAGGACAATATAATTGTCAAATAGAATTAGCCAGAATTGACTATAAATCAGGCAAATATCAGCAGGCTCGTTCTCAACTAAGGTTAGCAGCGCAACTTAATCACCATAGTCATCTTCGTGATGGACGAGCCAAGACGTTACTAGGTTTAATTGCGGTGGAATTGGGAGACTACCACCAGGCGCTGAATTGGCTCAAAATTGGCGTACACGAGCTACGAGTTTCTAGTTCCAGCGATCGCCTGGGCAGACAGAATATTAACGAGGCACAGGTTGCTTTAGGAGAAGTCTACTTACATCAGGGCTTATATCGACAGGCAGAACACAGCCTATATCACGCTTTGAGAGTGGCGGGAAATTCTGCTCTACGGCGGCGAGCCTTTAATGCTTTGGGTGCAGTGCAGCTAGAAATAGGTCAGTATGCCGATGCTAGAGTCAGCTTTGAACAGGCGGCGGGAGTCGCCAACACCCCAGGAGACTATTTGGGCAAAGCCAAGACTTTAGAAAATTTGGGTAAAATCGAGCAGCTTGCAGGTGACAAAAGACAGGCTTTAAAACAGTATCAGCTAGCTCTAAATGAACTACGTCGAGTTGGTGCTTGGAGTCGGCAAGTATACGTTCTCAATAACTTGGGACTGTTGGCACTGGATCTGGGTTTGACTAATCGCGCCCTCGAATACTTCCAGTCTGCTGAAGGGACGCTATCTAGTTCAGGGGGAGTCGGACGAGTAATTACCTACATCAATCTGGGTTATTACTACAGTCAGAGAAAAAACTATGATTTAGCAGTAGATTACCTTGAAGAAGCTCTAAACTGGGCGGTTAGTAAGGGCGATCGCCTAGGAGAAGCTAAGGCGCGAACGGGGTTAGGGGAGCTAGAACTACAGCAAGGAGATTTGAAGCAGGCAGTGAAATCTCTGGAAGCTAGCGTGACAATTTTAGAGTCTCTGCGTCCAGGTTTGCGAGATGAACAGAAAATATCTTTAGCCGAAAGCCAGAAACGTACCTACGATCTGTTGCAACAGGCTTATGTTGCTCAAAATAAAACCGACGCGGCGCTAATTGTTGCCGAAAGAAGTCGAGCTAGAGCCTTTATTGAGCTATTAGCCCAAAGAACCGCCGCCAAAAAGCAGCAGGATTTAGATACTACACCTCCGAGTCTGCCAGAAATTAAAGCGATCGCCAAAAATCGCCAGGCAACTTTAGTTAGCTACTCCATCATTGAAAATAAACAGGGAGAGGAATCCCAAATGTATGTTTGGGTAGTTAATCCCCAGGGGCAAATTACCTTTAGGCAGCTAGATCTAATCGAGATCAAGCAAAAATTTAGAACTTCTGTTGCCAGCGTCTCCCGCAATTCCCGCCAAGCTGCCGCAGGAGGGCTAGATCTCCGCCAGCCACGCCTCCAGGACTATATAATTTCTTTTCGGGGAGATATACGGGCTAAAGCAGATAATTATCGCCGTAAGCTTGGTTTTCCCCGTGATGCCTACAAAATGCTCATTACGCCAATCAAGGATCTCCTACCCCAAGATCCAGATGAATTAGTGGTCTTTATACCTCAAGGCTCTTTATTTCTGGTTCCCTTTCCTGCCTTACAAAATAGTGCGGGGGAATTTTTAATCGAACAGCATACCTTACAAATTTCCCCTGCAATCCAAACCTTAGCCGTAAAGCAGCCAGAAGCTTTAGATAGCTCTTCAGCCCTAATCGTCGGTAATCCTGCACCGATGCCCGAATCCCTAAGCCAACTGAGCGGCGCAGAAGCAGAGGCCCAGGCGATCGCCGAAATTTTGGGAACTACGGCGATCATTGGCGAGGCTGCTACGGAAGCAACGGCGATCGCCAAAATGCAGCAGGCAAAATTAATTCACCTTGCAACTCACGGTTTGTTTGATGAACAACAGGGTTTACAAAGTTCTCTGGCATTTTCCACTAGGGATAACCAAGATGGTTTTTTGACCGCTGAGGAAATACTCGACCTAGATTTATCCGCCAATCTTGTGGTCTTAAGCGCCTGTAATACAGGAAGAGGAAAGATTACAGGAGATGGCGTAGTGGGGCTATCTCGCTCATTTTTATTAGCTGGAGCGCAAAGCACCATGGTATCTCTCTGGTACGTTCCCGATCTTTCTACTTCTGCCCTAATGACCGACTTTTATCGGCAGTTACAGGAAGATTATAGCCAGCCTCAAGCACTACGTCGGGCGATGCTCAATACTATGGAAACCTATCCTTCTCCCCGCGAATGGGCGGCTTTTATTTTGGTGGGACAGTGATTTGAAGGCAATGAGTAATAAAGGCGCTTAGTTAGCCGCATGTAGTAAAGAGTAAAGACTAAAAACTTATAGCTCTTGTTCTTGAGAGTATTTATCCGTCTCTTGAACGGGTAGAGGAATAAATTCGGTTTCTTCTGGCACTTGAGGAAATTTGCCAGCTTGCCAATCATTCTTTGCTTGTTCAATCCTAGCTTCACTACTAGAAACAAAGTTCCACCATTTGTATCTTTGACCCAAAGATTCGCCACCAATGACCATACAGTGAGCATTTTCTTGAGCAGATAGTTTCACTTCTGTCTTCGGAGCAAGCATGACTAGCTGATGCTGTTTTAATTCTTTTCCATCAAGATAAATTCCTGGAGTAACGGTATAAACCGCCCTCTCGGTACAGTCAGCAGGAACTAAAAACTTACCGTCTGGAGCAAAAGTCAGATCAAGATAGATAATTGGCGAAACAGCACCGACAGGGGATTTTCTGCCCCCAGTTTCTCCTGCAATCAAAACGATATCTACTCCATTTTCTGTCCAGGCGGGGATATCTGAAGCTGGATAATGATGAAACCAAGGCTCTGTTTCTTCTTCCTCTTTAGGTAGAGCAACCCAAGTTTGGATTGCGTGGAGGGTACTTTCTATTCGGCGATCGCTTTCTGGACTTCTTTCGGAATGGACAATGCCTGTGCCCGCACTCATCCAGTTTACTGCCCCAGGGCGAATCTCCTGAACGCTGTTTAAGCTATCTCGGTGGAGTAAGACTCCTTCAAACAAGTACGTCACCGTTGCTAGATGTATATGGGGGTGAGGACGGACATCAACTCCCTCACCAGGAGCAAATATCGCTGGGCCTAAATGGTCGAAGAAGATAAAAGGACCAATGGTGGTAACTTCGTCATGGGGTAGGCTACGACGAGCATAGAATCCACCGAGATCTTTAACGTGGGGAGTAAGTATTTTAGCGATCGCAGACATAGTTAGTAAGTGGGATAATTGGTTTCTAGTGTAATTTATTTGGAGATCGGGAATTGGGCATCCGTCACAAGTACAAGCTATGACCCATAAGGTTGGTTGTCTGTAATAGTGTTTTTTTACTTAAGTTTCTTATGAGGAATGACCGTAACTTATTGCCCTTGTGACTAGGGCATGTCATCAACTAAAAAAAGAGCTTTTTTCGGTCTCGCGCATTCCCTTGCGCCTCACGGCGAACGGCGCTAATGCGCCATCGTCAGCAAAGCTGACTCTGAGGCGGTAGCCTCTGTGGGTCGC
>JBCCNG010000481.1:0-3990 GCA_039025955.1 Cyanobacteria bacterium P01_C01_bin.72
ATAGCCGCTGTTAAGCGACTGTTTTCTGCTGGCAGACGCACAGCAAGGCGAAAATAGCGATCGCCCAATTCAGGAAAGCTAAGACAGTCACGAATATAAATCTGCTCGTTTTGGAGTAATTTTTCCTGTAGCCTGGTGGCGGAGATTTCTGTTTTGACTAGCAAATAATTTGCGGCACTGGTTAAGGGTTGAAGTCCAGGAATTGCCTGCAACTGAGTTAATAACTGCGAGCGAGCTGGAAGCAGCCAACGATAGGTTTCTTGCTGAAATTGCCGATCCTCAAGTGCTACTGCGGTAGCAGCGGCAGCTAGGGTATTGACTGACCAAGGATCGCGCCACTGCTGCCATCTTTTGAGTCGTTCTGAATGGGCGATCGCGTAACCAATACGGAGTCCTGGTAGACTGTAAAACTTAGTCAAGGAACGTAAAATGACCAGGTTAGGATGTTGAGCTACCCAAGGAATCAAACTCTGGGACTGAGCAGGGGGTAGAAAGTCCATAAAGGCTTCGTCGATGACTACTAAGTCAAATTGCTTCAAATAGGGCAAAATCGCCTCTCTCGTCCATAATTTGCCTGTTGGGTTGTGAGGATTGTTGAGCAGTAGCCCCGAATGAGGTTGAGGAGAGGGAGGAAGCGGCAGAGGGGAAGATTGAGAGGTGGGGAGAGTTAAGGGGCAAGAGATAATTTTGCCGCTGAAGGTATTTAACGCCCTGGCATAATCACTAAAAGCAGGAGTAATTAAATAAGTAAATTTTTGTTGCGCTAGCTCTCTACCTGCCCAGGTAAGTAACTCAGCCGAACCGTTACCAGGCAAAATAAACTCAGGCTCAATCTGATGATGGTGCGCCAAATGTGAGCGCAATTCTCTATATTCAGGATCGGGATATGCCGTCAACTCAGAAGCGGCGTTAGCTATAGCTTTAATGGCACTTGGGGGCGTACCAAGGGGGTTGATGCTGGCAGAAAAATCCGTCAAAGCAGAAATTGGACAGCCTGCGATTGCGGCTGCCCAACGTAAATTCCCACCGTGGTGTGGTCTATTCAAGATAAATTAATCTACCTTGAAGCCTAATTTTTAGGAGCTACTTTTTCTTTAAAGAGCTTCCCAGCTGAGAAAGCGGGAACTTTAGTCGCAGGAATGGACATTTTCTCACCAGTTTTGGGGTTACGTCCTTCTCTTTCCTTGCGATCGCGGCGTTCAAAAGAACCAAAACCCACTAGAGTTACCTTGTCTCCATCAGAGACAGCTTCCATGATAGTTTCAATAGCTGCGGACAATACAGCATCAGCTTGCTTTTTAGTTACAGTCGCTTTTTGAGAAATGCGATCGACTAATTCTCCTTTGTTCATGATAATTTCCTGCTTATTATTTACTTATGGTTTGTGTGTTTTGTGTGTTTTGTTCTCAACATCAGAGAACTTAGATTTAGAAACTGGATTAACCCAGATCCACAAAGATTTCCACCGTTAATTTGCGGAAAATTTTGTGACCAGCCTAATTTATAGCATCAGAGTTCAAAAAACCCACAACATTTTATAGACTTTTCTGCAATTACAGCTACGGTATCAAGGTTTAACCTCAGCTAAACCTACCCGTGACTGCACTATTCTAAGCTCTACCTGACAAGTATGGATCGTTGAAAGCATTAATTTAACTAGATTTCAACAATTTTTCCACTTTCACAAAGCCAAAATAAGCTAGAAAATTAGCCAGAGTACCTACTCGCCAAGTAGCCCAACCCCTTCTCGGTGAAGGACTTCGCGGCTTTCCTTACTAGGAGAGAAGTGGCTTGCCAAGCCCGCATCTTCTTCCACGATTTCAGGAGTTAACAAAACTATTACTTCTGCTCTCTCGCTGGCTTTATCGGTACTTCTAAATAAAGAACCTAGTAGGGGAATATCGCCTAAAACAGGTACTTTAGAGATAGTAGTTCGCTCTTGATCTTGAATAATGCCCGAAAGAATTAAAGTTTGACCATCTCTTAGTCTTACTAAACCAGAACTGAGTTCGCGCTTACTCAACAGGTTAAGTAAGTTAACCGCACCACCACCACTATCAAAGTTTTGTGTTGCCCCAATAGAGCTAACGGTGGGACTGACAGACATCGAGACAAAGCCGTTGTCGTCCACTCGCTCTACGTTGACTGTAAGAACTACACCAGCTTCCGCAATTACAGGGGTAATAGTTCTTGTCCCCGTTTCGCCATCAATGTCAGTTTTGACGCTTTCAATGATGTTTTGGGCTAGCTTAACCGTAGCCTGCTGTCCTTCTTGCACCATCAAAGTCGGATCAGTCAGAATTTTGGCATTACCGCTAGTTACACGAGCCTCTAATAATGCCAGGAACTTGTCAGGATATTGGAATAGGCTCGGCAAAGCAGAAGTAGCTGTACCAACGCTACCTACAGCAGTATCAACAGTACCATCACTATTGATTGTCAGCACAGTATCTTCTGCTAGGGTTACATCTGTAATTCCGGTGGTAAAAGGATCTCCAGAAACCCCCGCAACTCGACTAAAGAAGTTTGCCGCTCCAGGACCGGCTAATGTTGTCACATTTCCTGAAGGATCGACCTGAATAACACCTGGAGTTGTACCAGCAATTGAAATTCCAGTTCCATCGGTATCCAGAAATGTATTTGCATCAGCAAAAGGATTCGCAATTGCTGGTGGATTAGAAGCTCTACCAGTAGGGCTATTTAAATCATCGCTTGTTGGTGGTGAAGTGTCACCAAATCTGAGGGATGCTGAACCATTATCCTGCACAAAGAAACTATCGTCTACGCCAAAGGAGAAACTACTGTTAAAGATATCTTGATTGAGTAAGTTGACATCAAGAACCTTAACGTTAACTGCTACCTGACGGCGGCGGGCATCCAGTTGAGTTAAGAAAGCGGTAGCCACTTCCACTTTGCGGGGTTCACCCACCAAAGTAATTGCATTTAATCTGCCATCAGTCGAAACTTGCAAACCACGAAGCATTAAAGCTTTTGTGCCAGTTTCATCATCGCTACCGCCATCTAAATCGCTCAGTTCGGGACTGGTTTCGTTTCTTTGAGTGACCCTGCCAGTTTCCGGATCGATGATTTCTTCGACTTCGGTAGTCAGTCTCTTACCTGTTGCCCCCTGACTTGCCAGATACAAAGCTGCATTTTCCGCAGTTACCTGGTTGAGACGCAAAGTACGACTAATCAAATTACGCGCCTGGGCTGGTAGCTCCTCACCAACATAGATAATATTGCCGCGACGGTTGGCATCTAAACCGGAAACTAGCAGTACGGAGTTAAATACTTCCTGTACGGGCTGATTTTCTAGATCTAGGGAAATAGTAGGGCCAGTTTCTTCGTCGTTGTTAGATTCCCCTTCGGCGTAAACCACATTTAAACTAGCTGAACGCGCTAGTAAAGCTAAGACTTCTCTCACTGGGGCATCTCGCAATACTAAACGAGGTACGAGGGCGCTAGAACCAAGGTCAACCATATCAGGCATGGTGTTGATATTGGAAACCGCCATATCCCCTACAGGAGGAGCTACCGCACGGGGTAAGGTTGCAGAGGGGGGAGTAGGTTCAAGTCCATTTTCTTGTGCCTGAAAAACTTTTTCCTTGATATCGTTAACGCGATTGTCATTAATGACAACTTCAGGGTTGGGAATCAAAATATCTGATTCGGCATTATCTTTATTGGAAGCGACGATTTCTTTATCGTTATCTTTGTTTTTTGCCTGAGC
Organism: Cyanobacteria bacterium P01_C01_bin.72; assembly: GCA_039025955.1. Lineage (GTDB taxonomy): Bacteria > Cyanobacteriota > Cyanobacteriia > Cyanobacteriales > Xenococcaceae > Waterburya. Next base: position 3,731 of record JBCCNG010000481.1, read on the forward strand.
TAGGGCAGATTTATAAGTTTGCTTCAGACTAGTAACTGTTTTTCGCCCGAACTCTTTGATTCCTTGTTTCAGAGTTTGCGCTTTGGTTACTCGATTGAGACTGAGAACTAAGTTATCACCATGTTCTGTTAACAAATGCTCTACAGGAATATTTTTCTCCGTAGTAATCAGAATTTGGGTATGCTCACTGTCAATCTGATTGATTTCCAGGGCTTTAACTCCAGCAAGGGGATTTTCTGCCTTGAAAGAATTACCTTCAG
>JBCCNG010000482.1:0-3989 GCA_039025955.1 Cyanobacteria bacterium P01_C01_bin.72
ATCGCTGCAATGATTTGGTGAACCTGCGTTATCGTATTCAATACAAACCAGATGGCAACTGGATTTTCCTTTGGCTTTCCAAGTTCCACCATAACGATAGTGAGGATTGTCTTGGCTAACTTCTTGCCAGCAGTTGGGACAAACTAAAACCCAGTTGCCATCTGGTTTGTATTGAATACGATAACGCAGGTTCACCAAATCATTGCAGCGATCACAAGGTTTTGATCTCAGTTTTGCCATAGGTTGAGAAAAATAAAAATTATTTCAGTTTAAATCCAAGTTTTTCAGCAAGCTCTATTTAGTCAAACTGTGAACCTTGCTAATTTTGAGGGTCAATTTGGGAATGATGGAGTTGGTAAGTTGAAATTAATAACTATGGCAACGACCACGACTTTCAGTCCCACTAATTTATTATCTCAGCTAGCAGACTCACAAAGTTCAGGTTGCTTAGAGCTTAATGAAGGGTTAGTTTCTTGGAAAATTTATTTACAACAAGGAAATATACAATATGTTTACTGCTCGGCACAACTTTTAGATCAGCTTAAATATCATTTGCATTACCTCGGCTGGAAAAAGACCGTAGAGGCATTAAAAAATTTACCGCAATCTTATTTAAGAATCAAAGATAAATCTCCTGAAGAAAATATTTATAGCAAGGTAATTTCTTGGTTATTAGCCGAACAGCACTTAGATTTATCTGGATGTATAACTCTAATCAGAAATATTATTCAGGATGAAATACGATTTTGTCTTTGGCTAAATTGGGGCACTTCTACTTGGCAAGATGGACATCAAGCTCCTTCTTGGATTCCACAACAAGTCAAAGATGCAGTGGTTTTAAATTCAGATGACTGCCTCGAAAAAGCACAAATCAGAAGAGAAAAATGGCAAAAATGTAGTGCGGAAATAACTTCAGTACACCAGCGTCCTTATTTTTCTCCTGGGTGGAATATTAAGTCCCTACCTTCCTCTGGTTCGCTGAATCAGAAAGCCTTAATGGATTTAACCCAGGTATTAAGAGGTCGTACGAGCATTCGCCAGTTATCCTTATTACTTAAAAAAGATGAGCTAATAGTATCACAGTTTTTATCGCCATATATAGATGAAAAAATCATCTATTTACATCATCCTCAACCGCCTTTTGATCTCCTGCCGAGTATCCCTAGAGATTATCAAATGGATGATTTTATCCTGCAAACTCCCGCAGAAGAATTACCCAAATTAGATACTCAAACTTGGCAAATCGTTTGTATTGATGATAGCCCTATCATTTTAAATGAAATCCAGCGTTTTCTCGATCAAGATATCTATAAAATAACGGCAATCAACGATCCAGTTCAGGCAGTACCGATGATTTTTAAAATCAGACCAGATTTAATTTTATTGGATATTACTATGCCGAGAATTAATGGTTATAAACTCTGCGGATTGTTAAGAAGCAGCGGAAAGTGTGATCATATTCCAATCATTATGGTGACAGGAAATACTGGTTTTGTAGATAAAGCTCGGGCAAAAATGGCGGGAGCTACAGACTACTTTACTAAACCTTTTACTAAAGAAGGTTTAAACCAGATTATAGCTAAATATCTCTAGTTTTTTGGCTGTTGTATCGTCAGATAGATGACAAAAAACCGAGTTGCTTAAATTCAATTATTACCAAATCAACCCTTTTTTTGCGAGATAAATTATGAAAACTATTTTGATTGTCGATGACTTACAGTCCGAACTAGATATGATGGCTTACTATTTAACTAACGCTGGTTATAACATTATCATGGCTCACAATGGCAAAGATGCGATCGCCAAAACTCTAGAAAGTAAGCCAGATGCGATCGTCACCGACTGGATGATGCCTAAAATGGGTGGTTTGGATATCTGTCGTAAGCTCAAGAGAAATCCTGACACTGCCGATATTCCCATTATTGCCTGTACCGCTAAAGATCGAGATGTGGATCGGATGTGGGCAATTAAGCAGGGTATTAAAGCCTATGTAGTCAAACCCTGCAAACAGGAAGAATTGGTTAATGCCATACGAGGGGCAATGGTTTAGGGCAATGCAGAAAGAAAGCGCAGCCTCAAGAATTCAGGCAAATATTCAAGAACTATTTAAAGGAAAACTAGCTCCTGGAGAGCCTCATATTAAGTTTCAACTAACCCCTGAAATCACCGCTTTGTTATCTATGGAGCAGGTACAGGCATCCTTAATTGTTCCCGCAGAGAAAATTACGGCGTTACCTGGGATGCCTGAATCGATCATCGGCATTATGAACTCACGAGATCGCGTACTCTGTGTCTATGATCTCGCTCATTTGTTGAATTTGCCCACTACTTTAACGGCTTCCCAACAATATCAAATTGTAATTTTAGAAATCTCGCAACTGTCATCTAGCGAGCAAAAGCTGCCGGTAGGGCTAGCAGTAGAGCAAATTGGTGGCATTACTCGTTTAGCAAGAGAAAACTTTCAGCAGCCAAGCAATGTTCCCGAATGCTTGACTTCTCATGTACTTGCCAGTGTTGGCGACTCAGAGCAGCAGTTTGTCCTCGACATGGCGACTATTTCGGCAACGATTACGACTAAATAAAAGCAGTTACTAGTTTTGAGCAGCAGCCTGTCACAACTGGTTTGGCTGACATCACAAAACCTTGAGTATTTTTATCATTAATTATTAATTTCTATAGATTACCTAATTATTTACAGCTATGAATAATCCTAAATCAGGAAAATTGCGTGATCGAACTTTATTAGCGGTTGTTGCTGTAGTTCCACCAATTATCCTGGGGATTGGCTTTGCTAGCTATAGCGCCATCAAAATCATTCACCAAAATTCTGAAGAGATTATCAGTTTAGAAGCAGACAAGCTAGAAGGAAACGTCTCTCAGTGGGCTAAAACTAACGTTTTGGCACTGAAAAATATGGCAGAACAGCCTGATATTGTTAGCTTAGACCCCAAACGTCAACAGCCCATACTAAAAACACTGCTGAGTCACCATGACAATCTCTATCTAGCTCATACTGGGAATTTAAACGGAATTAACATCACCCGTAGCGACGGGAAAGCACCGAAAAACTATTCAGATCGTCTTTGGTTTAAAGGAGCCATCGCTGGCAATGAATTTACGGAGCAAGCTCTGATCGGGAAAACTTCCAAAAAACCCGCTTTGTGTACCGCAGCACCAGTCAAAAACGAAGCCGCGATTGTGGGAACTGTGACGACCTGTAGCTCCCTTGATGCGATCGCCGAACAGGTCGGTAAAATTGATCTGGGTAAGACGGGTATTGCGATTGTCGTCAACGAGAAAGGACAGGTGGTAGCTCACTCAGATGCTAAATACACCTCGGGAGACCAGCTAGCTGATTTCAGTAAGTATCCCCCTGTAGTCAATATTATGGCAGGCAATGAAGGAAACTTTATCTTTACTGATGATGCAGGGATTGAATGGGTGGCATATGGCAAGCTGTTAAACAATGGCTGGGCAACATTTACCCTCCAGCACACCAAAGAAGCTTTTGCCGCAGAACAAAGATTTAAGCTAGTAGCCATTGGCTCAATTATATTTGTAATTTTAGTTACCACGATTCTGGTACGAGAGTCTGTTTCTAGTGTGGAAAAACAGGCTGTTAAGCAGCGTCAAGAGAAAGAGCGGCTAGAAAAAGCCATTTACACTCTAATTGAGGAGGTATCTGATGCCACCGATGGAGACTTGACCGTTAGAGCGAACTTAGATTCAGAAGAGCTGAGTACCGTAGCCGATTTATTTAACGCGATCATTGATAACCTGCAAGAAATTGCGATCGAAGCCAAAGAATCAACTAGTCAAGTTGGTTCGTCACTCCAGCAAAACGAGTCAGCAATTCGTCTTTTAGCCGAACAGGCGATTGCCGAAGCGAAAGAAACTCGCGATACTCTCCTGTCTGTAGAACACATGTCAAAATCGATTCAGGAAGTAGCAACCAACGCTAGTCAAGTCGAGAAAATTACTAACGATAC
>JBCCNG010000483.1:0-3980 GCA_039025955.1 Cyanobacteria bacterium P01_C01_bin.72
AAACCTACTCTACTTATCCAGGTTCGAGTCGCGATTTAGCATTCTTTGCCCCCTTAGATCTATCAGTAGATGCCATTACCAAAGCGATGACCAAAGCAGGAGGAAAATTACTGCAACAGGTAAAAATATTTGACGAATACAAAGGAAAAGGCGTACCCGAAGGACAGCGCAGCTTGGCTTTCAATCTAGTTTATCAGGCAGGCGATCGCACTTTGACAGACAAAGATGTTGATCCTGTACACCAAAAAGTACGGGATACTTTGGTCAAAAAATTTGATGTTACCCTACGCAGTTAATTACTGAGTATGAGGGATAAAGGATGAAGGATGAGGAATTTAAGACTGGCTCTAATTCCCTAAATGTTCAATGTCTAATGTTAAATGCTAAATGTTTCATGTTCAATGAAATAGTCTGTAGGAAATTTCTCGCTGATTTGCATGACAGGCAAACCATTAATTAAAAGCAAGTAGGTACGGTAAATTAGTTCGGTGCTGGGAGCAAGGGAAAAATATTGACCTAGAGAACCAGCAGACTCAATGCCACAGTCTAAAACTTCTCGATAGGTTTTAACTTTATTCTCCTCTAGCAGTTTGCTAATTGGCTGATGACCAAAAATTAATGCGTCACGAATATCCGCATCAAGTCGTTCGAGAACTATTTGAGAATCTATGTACAAATAGTTTATTTTAGTTTGAGAACCCTGAAGCACAGTAGAGCGACTCAATAATTGATATTCGCGGTCTAACTGGAGAGGCGAAAAACGGGAGTCAGATACAATTTGCTTTTGACTTAGTTTAACTTCTTCTACCGTTTCTCCTGAGTAAGCCTGGACTATATCCGTAATTCTGCCTTCGGTAATTAATAATAATCGCTGTAAAAAACTTTTAACGGGTAAAGTAGCTTGTTTTGGCTGAAAATTTAGTGCTGGTGCGGCAATAACCATATTTTCCATCCTCACCTGGTAAGTTTCGATTTAAAACCTTTGATTCTTCTCGACACTTACTCAATACGTAGACAGCTTGGGGTTTATGCAAAGCGATCGCACTGTCTAGTTCATCAAATAAACTAAAAACTGATGGCTCATGTCACAAATAATCAGCGCCTAATAGCCTGTCCGTCTTCGTGGGCGATATTCTCTGGTTCAGGGACATCAAACAGTACCTTGGTCATATAATTTTCTGCCCAGGCTACACCGAATGCTTTTTCTAAAACGCGGCGAGTTTTGTCATTTTGCTGCTGTTTGGTGCAGTAATATCTTTGCCCTGCCAGATATAGCTCTTGTTCTTGAGGCGAGACAGGATTAGAGGCGATCGCTTGTTTGCAGTGTATCCTTAAGTAGTTGGCAGCTAGATCGAGAAAGTTTTGTTCTTCTTCGGTATTGACAGGCTTGATAAATAGACAGAATTCAGAAAAGATATCCGCCCAGGATGGTAAATCTCTCACCTCGCTAAACTCTAGTTTTGGTAGTGCTTTTAAAGAATTTACATATTCAGTTGCTAGAGCCTTTTCAGGACTAGTGGGGGATAAATCGGCGATCGCTGCACTAACTCCGCCCCTCCCAGCGACAATATCACAGCCAAACATGGGCAAAGGATATGACTCACGGGGAAACATGACACAGTGAAGGATATCTAGGTTTTTGCCCACCTTGGCTAACTCTAAATGCATTTTGCGAAACTGAGGGGTTTGATAGCAGCGGTTCTCAATTCGCAGCCTTTCTCCTTCCAACTTCCCTTCAACATAGCCCAATCCTTCGGGTAGTTCATATGGAGATAGTTCTAGATATTTCTGCCAATAGTTGAGAATCCTTTCAGCTAGTCGATGAATTAAGGGATGCTGCTCTTGGCGTAACGAAGGTTGGGAAGTTTCTAACATTTAGGTTATTAAAATACTTGATCTTGGCAATTAAATTTTGGTAGCCACAGATGTCTCTATTTTTAACGATATACTGAGACAGACTTTTATAGATATATATAACTATTAATCGTAATAGATTTTAGTGTAGGAGATTCAATTATGTTTGGTTTAGGTATACCTGAAGTCGCGATTATTGGCTTGGTAGCGGTATTAGTTTTTGGTCCGAAGAAAATTCCCGAAATTGGCAGTGCTTTAGGCAAAACGATTAAAGGTTTTAAAGAGGAAATGGACAAGCCCCAGATAGATGAAGGGGAAGAGCTAGATCAGGAATAGAATTATTGTCTTTGTAGTATTTCCTTGAACCAGGCTTCAAAGCGATCGCCCAAAGCGGTTAGAGAGTATTCTGTTTCTGCCTGCTGCCGACAGCTTAGACGGTCAATTTGAGCTATTCTGTCTATAGCGCTGGCTAACTCTTTCACATTATCTGGTTCAACTAGCCAGCCAGTTTTACCGTCCCGCACAATCTCGGCAGGGCCACCACGACGATAGGCAATGATAGGAACACCACAGGCTAAAGCTTCGATCGCCACGTTGCCAAATGCTTCAATCCAGCGCGGGGTCATGAGCAGAGCGCGGCATTTGCCTAGTTCTTGCTGTAGCTGATTGGTATCCAGAAAGCCCAAGTACTCAATTGGGGCATCAGGGAAATCATGGCGAATCTGTTGCCAGTAATCTTCGTCCTGAATTCTACCCATAATCTTTAACGGCGTACCCGTCAGTTTAACCGCTTCCACCGCATCTTCGAGGGCTTTTTCAGGGGCAATACGTCCCAGCCAGGCTAAACTCTCTCCAGGATGGGGATTGAACCGATAAAGCGACAGGTTGATCGCACTACCAAGGATTTTACAGCGATCGCCAAAAGGAAACGTAGCCCCTTGAGACTGAGTATAAACGCCAAAAGTACCAGGATAGCTATCAATTATTTGCTGCATAATGCGATCGCTAGCATCGGTCATCGAACCCATACTAATGAAATGGGCGATCGGGGTAGAAAAAAAAGGCGTAAGGTAGAAAGGCAGCCAGTCGAAGGCAAAATTAACAATCAGATCGTACTTCTTTTGTACCCTGCGAGCATAAGACCACATATTTGCCAGAACTGAATTATCGGGCAAACAGATCGGGACATCTCGGCTTTGAGTTTGCACAGGAACTTGGAGATTCCCCTCAATAGTGGTTACGGCAATATCCTTCAACCAAGAACCCTGGGGGGCAACCACTTCTAGCTGATGACCACGATTGACTAGCTCTTGAGCCAGGTTTTGGACAGTTAATTCGACTCCGCCCCCTTCTCCCGAACCCAAAGAACCAACGGACGTAGATAAAAAAAGAATTTTGAGCATCAGTTTTTGGTATCCAACTCTGCCAATAAATAAGCTACCAGGTGCAGATTAGCTTCGCTGTCTTTTCCAGAAACCAAACTATCAATTTCCTGTTCCGAATAATTGCTAAATGTCGGCAGAGGACTTGAATTAAGCTGGTGTAAAGCCTGAATAGCTGCCTGCCGCACTTCGTAATCTGGATCAGACTGCATCTGAGCTATTTTGGTGACTACTGGCGCAATAAACTGGTAAAGGCGTTTCAAGTCACGTATCCCATTTACTCTAACTTCTGGATCTTGCTGTTCCAAGTCAACAAATAATTGATCATTAAGGGGCTGGAAACTGCGGCGAGCAATTTGCGTAACGGCATCCACAATTAGACTTTTATCCGTTGCTCCCACCTGGGACATAATTCTTAGTAAAGGTTCAATGCTACGATAATCCCCCATCTCCGTCAGTTTCCAGATTGCTTTACGTCTCACAATAGTCTGGGACGATGCTCCCGCATCACTGGATGCTGTTGAATTTGCTTCGGAAACAGGTTGTAAGTCTTGAATTAGCTCTTGGGTCAGATCAATGTTAGCGACAGATGATGCTATTGGTTTAGTTTCTGCGGTTAGGGCGATCGCCGAATCTAATCGAGATTGAGAACTGATTGGCTCGGCTGGCAAATTTAATTCATTTTGAGCTGCTACTTTTGACGATTCAGCCTGAACTTGAGGCTCATTCGCTGCTGATTGCTCG
>JBCCNG010000484.1:0-3972 GCA_039025955.1 Cyanobacteria bacterium P01_C01_bin.72
GTCCACAGTCCTTAGGACAAGCCCTAAAGGATTCGCTTCGCATCACGCGCAATGCGCTTGAGGGCAATAGCCCTCGTGGATACCGCTTCGCATATTCGCCGCATGTAGGCAGAAGAGTTTATTTTTCGTCGAACTGAGGTAGATAAAATAATTAACGCCCAAAACACCTAAGTAGCTTGAGCGTTGGATTTCTTTATGTACCAGCCTTTTATAAATGTTGGCTGGCGGTATTTATATTCTTAGTTTAGACAATTATTTTAATCTTGGTTGTGATCTGAATCTCAGCTTGTTAGTGAAATCATCCTGAGTAAAATTGATTAATGTGATCAATGTGATTAATAACTAACGCCCCCAGTATTAAGCTGAGTTAATTTGACGCTGGCATCCCAGAGTTCTTTTGCTTTATCTTGGTCGTAAGATTCTCTGGCAGAATCAATCATCTTGAAGCCACTAAAATACTTACCTGTATTGTTGGCTAACTCTGGATCTGTAATTAGTCTGGCAAGAGCTTTTCCAGCTTGTTCCATAGTGTTGACGTTGGGTATAAATTTACAGAGAAGGGGCAAAATATTGTTCCAGACAAACTTAGCCGTAGGCGTGTAGTCGCTAGCTAGCCCTGAACCTGGCATTAGTCCTGGATTAAAGACATTGACCGTGATAGATGGGGAAGAATCACCTGTATCTTGTTGCAGACGGCGAGATAGCTCATAAGCACAGAGAACATTGCATAGTTTGGAAGTAGTGTAAGCAGTTCGTCCTATTGTGCCGATGTCTTGGTTTTTTAGTTCTGGATCTTGTTCGGGATGAGCCATTAGCAGGGGATCTCGCCAGTATGGTGCTGGCATACCTGTCGTCTTGCTGCTGTCGTGGGTATCACTACTGACGAAGACAATCCTTGCAGGGCAAACTAACTGCTTGAGGAGTAGATTAACTAAGAGGAAATGTCCCAGGTGGTTTACCCCAAAAGTAGTATCGAAACCATCTTCGGTATAGGTTTGCTGCTGTACAAACTGCACTCCCGCATTACAAATAATTCCCTGGAGTGGCGGCTGGCGATCTCCAAACTGAGCCGAAAAAGACCGAATTGATTCCAAAGAAGCTAAATCTAGGCTCATTGCTTCTACCTGCTGGGTATTCCTTGCCGCTCTGATCTCTGCCACGGCGGAGTCTGCTTTATCTGCATTACGACAGGCAAGCACGAGATATAATTCGGGATCTAGAGCTAACTGTTGAGCGCAGTGATAGCCTAAGCCGCTGTTTCCTCCTGTAATAATTACCGTCTTCATCTTGAAATTTTCCTCATGTTTGGCAAACTAAGAATTGAGCCATTCCCGCATTTCTGGGGGTAAGTCCATTCTCGTTCTAGTCTGAGGATTTATGCAAACATGTCGGGTTTGAGCTTTAATCACAATTTGCTCTAAGTTATTTGTCAGAGATATTTGATAGGCGATCGCCAGTTCACTATTATTGATTAAACTTGCAGCTAAATTAACCTGCACTAAGTCACCACAAAAAAGGGGACGCAAAAAATCAATCTCTCCATGGACAATGGGCAAGGCAGTTTTTCTCCCTCGAATCATTTGGTTTAAGTCGATTCCTGATTGAATTAAAGACTCTTCATACGCCTCGTGACAAATTTCCAATCCCTTGGCAAAATACAGCACTCCTGCGGCATCCGTATCGCTTAAATGAATACGCCGTTGATAATTAAAGGTCATCTTCGAGAAACAACAGAAAATAGAACAGTTTTAGTGGATCTGTCGGAAATCTTTTGACATTTTAGTTAGTACAAAAATATCATACGATAGCGTTTTAGATCTTAAGTAAAAAAACTCCAGGTTCGTAACTGGATGGGGTTTAAATCGACGTTATGATGTAAAAAAAACTTTACATTCTTCCAGCTTGAAAAGTAATGAAAATAAAATACCCAATTAATTTACACAAATTTCTGACTTTTGCCGTTGTCATCGGCTTAATGGTTTTTTATCAGAACTTCACTTTAGCACCTTGGGTTTACCTGGCTCTCCACGGGAGTTATGGCATCATGTGGCTGATTAAAGATAGCCTTTATCCCGATCGCCAGTGGGAAGAAGAAGTGCCTCCGCTTCTAGGAATTACTACCTTTATTTTCCTTGGTTCATATTGGGTTGCGCCTTATCTTCTCATCAGTAGCGGAGTGCAGCCCAGTAATGCTTTGATTGGTATTGCGATCGCCACTAATTTGTTTGGACTATTTCTGCACTATGGTAGCGATGCTCAAAAATACTTTACCCTCAAGTATAAGAAAGGCTTGATCACCGAAGGTTTTTTCAGTCGTAGTCGCAATCCTAACTATTTAGGAGAGATTCTAATTTACTTGGGTTTTGCACTGTTGGCATCTCACTGGCTACCTTTGGTAATTCTGGGAGTATTTGCTGCACTAATCTTCTTCCCCAATATGAAGAAGAAAGACGAATCTCTGTCTCGTTATCCCGAATTTGCGGCATATAAAGAGCGATCGGGTATGTTATTTCCCAAGCTGTTTGTGAGTAAAACAGCAGTTGAGGCAAGAGAAACAGCAGAAGTAAATTAATGAGCTTCGCTTAAACGATAAGCTATTAACTTAAGTAATATGCAGGAGCTTAAAGCTTAAGGCTTAGAGCTTACAGCTTTTTTGATTAAGTGTCTGCGGGGGTTGGTTCGATAAAAAAGGCTATGCCGTCTGTGGTGTCTATATTCAAGTCGGAGAGGAGATCTAAAATATCTTCTCTTTCTGCTGCTGTTGGTGTGTAGAAATTTGCCTCTACTTCTGGCGCAAAAAAGCGATCGCTTCTTGTTCCCGCAGGTAGCTGATCGTCATTTTGAATAATAGCAGTGCCGATACTATCCGTAATCACCGCGCCACCAGTCGCCCGACGTAAGCCAACATCAAAAGTCTCGCTAAATTCTGACCTTGTGTCGCCATTAATCGGTACAGAAATAGTGCGAGTATTAGTATCTTGATCAAAAGTTAGTGTTCCTCTAGTTCGCTCAAAGTCCTCTCCACTTCTGGCAGAACGATTAAAGGTAGTATATTCCACAGTCACTTCATCCTCTCTCTCTAAATTTAAAGAATCTGAGAGGGTAACGGTAAACTCCGCATCACTAGTGCCTCGATCTCCTTCAATTACCCGCACGTCATCAATTGAAAGATAAAGCCCATATTCATAAGCGCCAATATCTACTTCATCCGTATAAATACGAGGATTACCAGCAACGTCAGTATCATCGGGATCGGCTAAATCATCATTACCCGCATCAACCCCAGGAGAATCTATCTGTAGCCTAAAATCACCTTCATCTGGATCGACAAATAGGGGATCTTCACCAAAGAGATTATCTTCTGCACCCTCTCCCAACTCACTAATGTTATCAATACTGCGAAATCCTAATTCTCCAGCAATTATGTTATTGCTGATGTTTATACCTGTACTGCCTGGGCGAACATCAAAGAAAAATTTCTGAGAATCAATTCTTTCACTATCGGCAAATATATTGTTACTAATAGTTCTATTGTTCGTAAAAAATGTACTATCGGCAATGTCATCATTGTTTGCTCCAGCGTCATTGTCATAAAAAGTGTTGCCAACAACATTTAATGTGGTCAAACTGCTGGTAAATATTGCACCACCGTCAACAGCTTGATTCTCTAAAAACAGGCTATTAAAGACTTCAAGACTGCTACCTCTACCAATATAAATTGCTCCTCCGTTAACACTAGAAGAGTTATTTGTAAAGACGACGTTATCTACAGCCAGATCGGAACCTCTTTCAATATATATTGCACCACCGTCACCAATGGCAAAATTGTCTTCGATTTGTAGATTTCTTAAAGTTGCACTGGCATTGCTACTAGCGGGACTTAAACAAAAATCAAGCCCAAACAAAGCCCAAACTGGCTTTATAAGCAGTAAAAACGTCTATATTTTGATTGAGCCACTGGACAAAACGATA
>JBCCNG010000485.1:0-3964 GCA_039025955.1 Cyanobacteria bacterium P01_C01_bin.72
ATTTAGAAGCGATCGCTAGTATAGTGGCAGCAAAAGTGATTAAGCCGATTAAAATGGCATTTTTGACTTCACCCTGCAATAGCTGGTGAATTATCACGCCACTACTTCCTCCAGCTACGGCAAACCCAGTATATTTGAGAATTGCAGTAACTCTTCTGTGCCGATCTTCACGAATCGCGGCAGGAGATCGGGCTTGTTGCGGTGCTGATACCTCTGAAGACTGTTTCTTAGTCATGGGTGATATTGGCGAATCTTCGTTTAAATTAGCTTCGTTCTAATTTAATGCTGGTCTAACACCATAATTACGATAGTGCCAATAATCTTGCATAATGCGATCGTGATCAAAGCAGAGATTTTGCGGTAAATTCCACTGCTGGAAGATCTCCAAACTTTTTGCATCATCCGCAGCGACGGGTTGACCTTTAGCAGTGGCAATAAAAACGATCGCCAGAGTGTGTTGGCGAGCATCTCTACTAGGATCAGAATAGACGTAAAATTGTTCAATCAGCTTTACTTCTAGGCTAACTTCTTCTGCTGCTTCCCTAACAGCGGCAGTCTCTATCGACTCACCATAATCGACAAACCCTCCGGGTATTGCCCAGCCGAAGGGTTCATTTTTTCTTTCAATTAAGACAATTGGTCGTTCAGGACGATCAATTAACTCGATAATGATATCGACAGTGGGTGCAGGGTTACGATAATTCACGGCAAGAGTAGAATAAAAACATGATCAAGTTTACAGCCGTTTTCAGTTGAATAGACTACGTATTTAATTAGCTAGTTCGTAGCTATTAGCTATTAGCCATTAGCCATTAGCTTTTTTTGAGTCTACTTATTTGAAAAGCGCAGTAAGAGAAAAAAGTCGCGATCGTTGATTTTCTGATCTCTGCCTTCTTTAATCCTCTAAAATCCCAGAAAGAAGCCACAATCATGAAATAATAAGTATCCGAATCTAAGAACACGAAAATTTAAAAGAAAGTTATATTGGCTTTTTTGCTCGATCGCAAGAGGAAACTCAATTGAACCTAAAATCTATCCAAAGGGAGTGGTTTTTTAACACCAAACAAGACCTGTTAGCAGGAGCAGTAGTAGGATTAGCCTTAATTCCCGAGGCGATCGCTTTTTCAATTATTGCGGGAGTCGATCCCAAAGTTGGACTCTATACTTCATTTATTATTGCCGTGATCACGGCTTTTATGGGCGGTAGACCAGCCTCGATTTCGGCAGCTACGGGAGCAATGGCGCTGCTGATGATTGATTTGGTCAAAGAACATGGTTTGCAGTATCTTTTGGCGGCTACTGTTTTGACGGGAGTAATTCAGGTAATCTTTGGCATCGTCAAACTGGGTCGCCAGATGAAATATGTACCCAGGGCGGTAATGATTGGCTATATCAATGCTTTAGCGGTGTTGATTTTCTTGGCACAGTTACCCCAGCTTACTAACGTTCCCGTGGCGGTTTATATTATTACGCTGCTGTCTCTGGCAATTATTTATATTTTGCCTCGCTTTACTCAAGTTGTACCTTCGCCCCTAGTAGCATTAGCTGTGATGACCATAGCGGCGATCGCTCTCAAGCTTGATGTCCCTACCGTGGGCGATATGGGAGAGTTACCTACTGCCCTACCTATATTTGCTATCCCCCAAGTACCCTTTAACCTGGAAACCCTACAAATTATTTTCCCCTATTCTCTCACCATGGCGATCGTTGGTTTGCTCGCCTCTTTCCTAACTGCGGCTTTGGTAGACGATTTTACCGATACTCCTAGTGATAAAAATCAAGAAGCCAAAGGACAAGGTGTTGCCAACATCGTTACGGCATTTTTCGGCGGTATGGCTGGCTGTGGCATGATCGGACAATCGGTAATTAACGTCCAGTCGGGTGGTAGGGGTAGACTATCGACTCTGGCAGCAGGAGTTTTCCTCTTATTTGCCATTTTAGTCTTACAGGATTGGGTCAAAGAAATGCCCATGGCGGCACTAGTAGCCGTAATGATTATGGTTTCTATCGGTACGTTTAGCTGGTCGTCTTTTAAAAACATGTCCCGCATCCCCCGTACGGAAACAGCAGTAATGCTAACTACGATGTTTGTCATTATCTTTACCCGTAACTTTGCTTTGGGAGTAGCAACAGGAATCGTCATGAGTACGGTATTCTTCTCCCGCAAGATTGCACAACTAGTATTTACGGATAAAGTTCTCCGTGATGATGGGAATCACCGTATTTATAAAGTAGCTGGTCAAATTTTCTTTTTGTCGAAAGAAGAGTTTATGCGCTCCTTCGATTTTAAAGAGCTAGTTGATCGCGTTACCATCGATTTAACCCAGGCTCACCTTTGGGATCAAGGGGCTGTAGAAACAGTTGATAAAGTTGTCAGTAAATTTCGCCGTAATGGCGTAGAAGTAGAGGTTGTTGGTTTAAATGAAGCCAGTGCAACTCTGTTTAATCGCTTGGCAGACAATAAAGAATCCGCAGTTATGGATAATTAAAGCTGATATTTGAAACACTTTGAGACCATGAAAAAAATTTTGCTCTGTAGTGACGGCTCGACTTTTGCCGAAAACATCTACCGTTATGGCGCATGGTTTGCCGCTCGCTTAAATGCCCCAGAAGTAGACGTTCTCTGTGTTAGCGATATTCGCGCTCAACAGACATCCAAACAAAACTTGAGCGGCAGTATTGGTATCGATGCTAAAGAAAATTTGCTTGATCGCCTAGTAGAATTAGAACATGAAAAGGCGAAACTGAACCATCAACGGACAAAGCTAATTTTACAGGAAGCAGCCCAAACCTTAGAGGGAGAGGGAGTCGAGCAGGTCAATTTGCTACACGAAACTGGTTTTTTAGTAGACTGCTTGGAGAAATTTGAGACGGATTGCGCTTTGGTTGTCTTGGGTAAACGAGGTGAAGCCGCCGAATTTGCCTCGGGACACTTAGGAGCAAATCTCGAACGCATCGTTCGCAGCAGCCGTAAACCCTGCTTGGTAACTTCCCGTCAGTTCAAACCACTAGAACGAATTTTAGTGGCATACGATGGTAGTCCCAGTAGCCAGAAGATTTTCCGATTTATCGCCGATTCTGCTATTTTTGCTGGTTTAGAATTACACATTGTTACCGCAGCTAAAAATACCACCGAACCTACGGCGATCGCCAGAATTGAATCAGCCAAGCAATTAGCCCAACAGGCAGGATTTGAACCAGTTTGTGATGTTGTCGCTGGACATGCGGAGAAAGCCATCTCTAACTATGTGACTGAACAAGATATAAGTTTACTAGTGATGGGAGCATACGGACATAATCGAATTCGCCATCTAGTAATTGGTAGCACCACAGCGCAAATGCTACGCAGCAGTCATATTCCTGTGCTGTTATTTAGATAACTGCTGAGTTCCTGTTTTAGTAGACTTAATTGTTAGGCTTATTTTCTGTTAGATAAACTAATCTAGTAATTCTCAATGGTGAGGTATGAGGTACATCTCACCTCTGCCCTCTGCCCTCTGCCCAACTGTGACAAGTTAAGATAACTTTGAATCTGTCAAGCGCTACATGTAGTGTGTTAATAATTTTACCAACACTATATAAGGGATAAAGTTCAGTAGAAATGCGATCGCCAAAAGTAAGAAGAAAAAGTCACAATTGCTTCTATGACTTAGTTACTCATTACTTCTTACTCATTACTTAAAACCATTTGACAAACAATTTGCGAAGCTTATCCTTTAGGACACACACCCTTATGCGAAGCGGTACCCTTTAGGGTAACTTGTCATGAATGCCTTCTGCCTTCTGACTACGTGCGGACAAGTCCTTTTAAACCTCAAACTTACAACAATCAAAACACAAATTTCACACAAGATTCATCAACTTTTCACAGAGTATCTCAGGGAAAAACTGTAGGATATTGGTGTTCAATAAAACCAGTAATATTAACTGTTATTTTTAGTTTTAATTAGTTTCAAAAATTGTC
>JBCCNG010000486.1:0-3954 GCA_039025955.1 Cyanobacteria bacterium P01_C01_bin.72
CCCTACTGCACTACAAAAGGCGAGTAATACCCCTACAGGAATGTTGATCGATTGAAAAGTGAGAAACTGAAGAGACACCTCCTGAATGTTTTGGATCGAGAAAATAGCGATCGCCACGAGTAAAAGAGCCAGAATCAGGGAGCTTAAGAGGCTAGTAAATGATTTCATAATTAGAATATTTTTATGGACGAGATCGATGATCCAGTATTCAGAGATGCCATACTTGTTGCTGATTGCTCGATCTTACTGTGCATTAACAGTTTTACCACCAGGCAATTCCGATCCCAGAATTGTACGGATCTTAATCGGCGAATCTTGAGGATGGGGTTCCCAGCCTACTTCATATCCTGCATCCCAAGCTAATTTTCTAGCAGTCCGAAATGCTTCAAAGCTGTCTGGTCTGACAATAAACACTAGATAGTCTGCTTGAGGATTGTACTGGGATAAAACCTGTTGGTAGGATGAGTCGGCAGTAATAATTTGGGTAGTTGTTTCGCCAATATCCTCTGACTCAGGTTGAAATAGCAAAGATACGCCCTTGTCTACCGTTCTGACTCTATAGTTATCGGTACTGACGCGAAAGTTGCTCTGACGACCCAAGACGCTTAATAAACAGGACTGGTAGTTACTTTCACTACTACCTCGGTTACAGTTGGGCAGATTTCCCGTTAGTTCAAGTTCTTTTTCCCTTACCTCCCGTAGATTGAGATGACTAACCTTATTGCCCTGAATTTCAAACCACAATGATTCCTTCTCCGTTGGCGATGAGAGGGGGGTCTGAATTGTAACGCTGGTTTTCGGACTGCTACCTGTGGCAATTAGAGTGGCAAACAGACTGATAAACATAAGGACTCCAACAGTATTAGTCAGAATATCGAGGAAAGAGTCTAAATTTTGGCTAGTATTGTTATTTCTACGTCTGGCTCTACTTCTCATAGTTAATGATTAATAATTACTCTAACTTTCTATTCTGAGGTCTAAACCATACTCTAAAGGCTCGTAACCAATATCTATCCCCTCTTCCTGGACTAACTCGCGGGCTTTATCAAACATTTCTATACCGTCGGGACGCAAAATTAAAATTAGGTATTGGGTATCCCGATTAGCTTTAAGCTGGGCAATGGTCTGCCTTAAGGTTGACGCTTCATCGTATAAATCAGCTCTGGGAGCAAACTGCTTACTAGGGTGAAGCACAAAACCATCTTTGCGCGCCTCCAAATACAGAGGAGTCTTGTTTCGGTTAGATCCCCGACTATCTTCATCGACTTTAGCCACGACCACCGCTTCCTGGGGTTCAAGAGCTTGGGTAGTTAAGACAATGATTAGCAGAATTAGCGTGCCAATAGTGCAGGCGAGGACAGAAAGAAAGGGAAACAGTTCGACCTCTGTTTGCTGTTTGCGGCGAATATTACGTCTGGACATATGTTAAATCGAACTAAATAGATAATATAGAGAAAGTTTGCTTGTTATCCATTTTTACCGTTATCCTGTTCTACCAGAGTAATCCGACGCGGTTTATTTAGCTGCTGAAGAATAGGCTGTAGCTGACTTAGGTTGTCTTTAACTCCAGACAAGACATTTTCTAACTGAGCTGTTTTTTCCAGGGAAGCGAAGCTTCTTTCTAAACCCTGTTGAACTAAACTAAAGTCGGACATTTTTTGCGTAGCTGCCTCCAGGGAGCCGACACGGTTTTCTAAAATCTGAGCCGCTTTTTCTAGCTGCTGACTAATGCCCTGGGTCTGGGTGTTCAGCTCTGCCGCTGCCGCCATATTTTTACTTCTAATCTCTTCTACTACTGAGCGTATTTGCTGAACTAGTTCCTGATTAGTTTTTTGCTGTTCGGCAAAGAAGGTCAAAAATTCTTGGCGATCGCGATTTGCCTGTTCTCTTGCATCTCCTACCTGGTTAACGATTTGGGAGCTAATGCCATAAACTTTGCTAACCTCGCTTAAGAATCCCTTGGACAGCTTTTCAGAAGCCTTTTCAGCATAGCTATGAGCAGGATCAATTAGGTCTTCAGGATTGGGGAAATATTCTTTAATCGCCCCAGCAACTGCCTCATTGATCTGGGCGGAGTCTAGCTGGTCGTTTTTCTTAGTTAGTCGGGGTAACAGCTTGTCATTGATAAAGACATCAATACCCAGCAGGAGATTGGATTCGTAACGTTCAACTAATACCAAAGGAATCATGACTAAAACGCTGAGGAACAATGCCAACAAGGTTGTGTCAAACGCCAAACCCAAACTACTAGTAACTGCCCCAATACCCTCTTTGATTTGCTCGACATCCCCTGAGTTTTCTAGAAAGCCAGAAAAGCCACTGACCGCACCACTAATACCGATTACCGTGCCGATAAATCCCAGGAGGGGTATCGCCCAAACTAAGATCCGAGGAACAGAATAGGAAGACTCCGAGGCAGTCAGGTAGAAAGAAGAATCATCGATCGCAAATTCATTTGCTGCCGTGCGATCGCCGCTTTTGATATATGCTTTGAGGACTCGACCACAGCGAATAGCTACCAAATTACCGTCTTTGAGTAACCGCTGTTGAAAGTAATCTACTTCATGGGCATCGGGTTGGTCTAAGGGTATATGATCGGCAATCCAAATCTTTCTGAGCGCCTCCTGTTCTTTCCGCAAAAGTAAAAACTTTAGTATCGCTGTAGCAATTACCACCGCAGCCAGCGCCACCACCAGATATTGCACAAATCCTCTTTCAAAAAGCAAAACGCCTATATAAGAAGATCTTAAGGGCGGCAAAGCACCAATTAGCAGATACGTGACGAAAAAGATACCTGCTGCTACCAGCAATAGTAATATGGGGTTTATTTCTAATTCCTGACGTTGGGAATGAGAAAGACGGGACTTTTTGGGTTTAAGGTTAAACTTGCTCATATTAATTATTGTTTGTAGTTAATTGCTGTTCTTTGCCAGTCAGCCTATTTTTGTTTGTAATAACCTGCGGTTAGTCTCTAGTCAACACGATATCTCTGTTAGTCTATCGTCTGGTAAAGCTAATAAGCTTGGAGTCAATCGGGAATATTACTGGCTGGAGTTAAATATTGGCTTAATTCATCTCGACCAAATTATTCGTGATTAGCAAAATTATTTGACTTTGTTTTTACTACCAGATTTAAGTAAAAAATCTGAATATAATTGCTAATTTTACTCGCTCTAACAGCATAAATGGATGTTAAATATCCGTAATTTGCCAAAAAAACATTAATGATTTATCTAAAATTCATAGTAGATTGAAGCTGCATCTTAAAACTCGAAACTAATAAAATTTGGATAATTTTGCTCTCTTTTTTGTTAAACCGCGTCCATATAGAAAACAGTAGTTTTTATTTACAAGCAAGCTATTTCCTGTGATAAATCATTTCGACGACAGGAGACTTGCCAATAATATGCTGCCGAATCACTAGATCAACCTCTTGGGGGTGAACCTGAGAATACCAAGTTTGATCAGACTCTACTACTACCATTGAACCATTGCCACACTGCCCTAGACAGGGAACAGACATTAGCTCCACATGAGATGGTAAATTTTGCGCAAACTGTTCAAAAACTTTTTCCGCCTGGTATTTACAACAGCTACGCCCACGACAAACAACAACTCTTTCTCTCTGACCTGGGAGAATCTGATTTATTGCTGGTAACTCTATCGGAAACTCTATTTCTGAGGTCATGATTACACAACTAAAGTAAATATAATTTTGCTTTTGGTTACATTCTTCCTACTGTAGCTAATTTACCCCAATACTTTAGTGATAAGCCCCATTGACTAACTGGTTTAGACTCTTTGATTGTTAAAGCATTTTTACCTGCTAGCAATACAAGTTTAATTTATGCTGCTAAATATTAACTTTTAGAGATTCCTGGCATATTTGATAAAAGTTGAGTGCTAGCTTAATCGTTAATTAGGACTTGGATTTCAGTTTATCTCTGCAAAATA
>JBCCNG010000487.1:0-3953 GCA_039025955.1 Cyanobacteria bacterium P01_C01_bin.72
AGCAGGAGCAGCAGCTACTACCGCCAGCGGTACCCTCGCAGCGTCCAGCCCGTGTTGACTACGTGGCTGCAGTTCGCGCCACAAACCACGACCCGGAAGTTAGGGGCCATACTCATCACCTTAAGACCCATCTTGGGCAAGAGCCCCTCCTCACATGCGCCGGATTGTGTCGATTTGTGGCCAGGTATCAATTTCGCCTCCATCTATCGACCAAGCCTCTAGTAAAGTGAACTCCATAAGCAAAATTGACCTGAACTTTTTGCTGGATCGACCGAATCTTACTAGTCTGATTATTTTTAGTAAACATGATGATAAAAATATATTTATAAGTTTTGTATAAGTTTTGCAGGTACGAACCGCTCGCCCTGCTCATCTAAAACTTGTCACGAATAATACTTAGGTCATGGCAAAAGCTTTCCCCAGCAGACGGGAGAAGGGTAGCAAAGCTAAGATCAACAAGCCATAAGTCCAGTCGGCAAAGCCAGCTGCGATCGCAGCATCTAAGACAATTAAGCAGAGAATTCCCGCCTTAACCGCCCCTTGAATTAATTCAGGACTCGGCTCAACTGCCGCTCTAATAAAGGGAGGTAAAACTAAAACAGTAAATAAACCTAAGAAAGGTAAAGTCATCGACAACTCATACTCTGGAAGGACTTTCAAGCCCAGAATAGAGCCGATTACCAGGAAAATTAAAGCGATCGCTATCATTCCTGTAGTTTTCTTGCCACCGTGGACTTCACCGCGAGAAATGGCGGTAATAGCCCCAATATAGAGGATGGGGATAAGGGCTAGATACCAGCGTTCGCCAACTGCTCCCGAAACAACACTTACTCCTAATAAGAGATTTCCTCCCCGACAGAAGCCCATGTTTACTGGAGCGAGAAAACTCTGATGTTTGCTCCACTTGTCATAAACTAAAACGCCTGCTGCCACTATCATGGCAATAATTTCGCTCAGTGTGGAAACCATTCCCGCAGCCAGAATGCCAATTAACAGTAATACGGTTCCCAACGCCGCCGCATTTTCCAAAGATACTTTACCACTGGGGATTGGACGTTCTGGTCGCTCGCTTGCGTCTAATTCGGCATCACAGACATCATTAAAGACCACGCCGCCGCCATATAGCCCTGTAGTAGCAAGAATTAACCAGCCCAGGCTATTAAAGTCAAAGTTTGCACCGACGGAGAATCCTGCCACCGCTGCACCAAGTAAAATATCTGCCCAAGCTGTCGTGATGTTAGCAGGGCGCATTAGCTGGAGGTATGCCCAGAAAGATTGGGTTTTACTAGATTGAACTAAAGTAGTAGTCATTTTGGATTAAATAAAAACGTAGAGAAAATAGATGCTTTCTTGGCAATCAAGAAATAATTATCTTTGGCGTTGATGATTAAGCAATAACGCATTATATATATGGATTTACTGCGTTTTCCATCTGAGCAGACTACGATAATTAAATTTGAAACAAGCTAAAAGCTAAAAGCTAAGAGCAACGAACAAGATAATATAGAATGTCATCTATTCAACTGAAAACGGCTGTAAAAATTAATTAAACAATTACCATAGATTTCTCAACGGATTTTTCAGCAGTAGGTTGAACTTCTTCTACTAGAGGTTGCTGTCCTCGTAGTACAGAGTTTCCGCTATATAGTTCCCGCTGATCGATGGGATTCGCCATTAACCAGTCGCTTTCCTGAATTTGTCCGCTTTGACTATAGGCTTTGAGCGCATTTTCATAACATACGGCTCGAATACTCTTAGTAGATAAGCCACGCAGTTTCATTAACTGAGCAGTTTTGGGTACGGCTAGAGGATCGCTTACTCCCCAGTCAGCACTGCTATCGACAAAAATGCGATCGCAACCATAGGTGCGGACAATTTCCACCATTCTTTCATTACCCATTTTGGTATGAGGATAAATTGTAAATCCTGCCCAAAAACCACGATCTAATACTTCTTTAACAGTTTCTTCGTTGTTATGATCAACAATTACCTGAGATGGTTTTAAGCCGTGTTCGATACAGACATCCATGCTGCGAGATGTGCCTGCTTTTTTATCCCGATGAGGAGTATGGATCATCACAGGTAGGTTTAATTCTTTGGCTAATTCTAGCTGAAGCCGAAAGTATTTATCTTCGGCGGGAGTCATGTCATCATAGCCAATTTCACCGATAGCTACTACACCTTCTTTGGCGGCATATGATGGCAGAATTTCCATTACTGCTTCGGCGAGGGCGGGATTGTTAGCCTCTTTGGAATTTAAGCCAATAGTGCAGTAGTGTTTAATCCCAAATTGACTAGCGCGAAACCTTTCCCAACCAATTAAAGAACTGAGATAATCCTTGTAGGTATCAACGCTAGTACGGGGTTGTCCTAACCAAAATGCGGGTTCAATTATCGCGACAATTCCTGCTGCTGCCATTGCCTGATAGTCATCAGTGGTTCTCGCAGTCATATGGATATGGGGATCGAGTAGCATCATCTGATTGTTTTGCATCAACATAAGTATAAGAGAGTCAATTTTTAATTTTGGATCTGACTGGATCTGAACTATCGCTTTGTGAGAGCGAAACTGTTCTTTTTATTAAGCTTTTCAACAATAAAAAATTTATTTGTCTAGCTTAAATTGACTAAAAATACTTGTAAGTGATCTCAATCTTAGGAAAACAATTGCTAAACTCCCATTTTGACTATGCTACTCAAGCTTCAAAAAAACTACAGAAGACAAATATAGCTGAAAACTAAGAGCTATAAAGTAGTTAATTTAAAATACAGTCTATTTAACTGAAAACTGCTGTAATTCTCGAACAATTTCTGGCTGAAAAGGCATGACTAGTTCCCATAGTTCAGCACTGACTGTTCTTTTTGCCGCTAATCTTTCACGAGCATAGTCAACTAACATCTGAGCTAGTTGCGGATTATTTCGCTGTGACAAGCCATAGATTGGCTGAAGGGAAGTCCCAACGAATAAAGCTTTTAATACCATTTGATTCCAGGCTAAATCATTGAGATATTTTGCAGGGTAAGAATTGTCATGAGCGATCGCCTTAAACACAGAGGTCATATTTGTCCGAATTCCCTCTGCTGCTCGCAACTGAAACTTTTCTGGGTGAGGCAAAAGGGGTAAGGTTTGATAAAAAGCGATCGCCTCTTCAACATCAGCAGCAGTAATTATTTGCTCTAAAGTGGCAACATAGTGATCGCTATTTGCGGCAGGAAAAGATAATAGCAATAAGCTACGAGCTATTTGTCCTAAAGTCCAGTTTTGCGGATTCCAGGCGGCAACTGGTAATGCCAGAAATTCTTCTGCTGGAAGGGATAATTTTTCACGACCATAGTAGCGAGATGCTGCGCTGTAGGCTAAAAATAAAGCTTTCTCTCCGCCAGTTTGCGATATGTCATCTATTTTATTTTCTAACCACTGATAACTATCAACCGCTCCTTTTTTGGCGAGCCAGCTACTTAAGAGTGAACTTATTTCCTCAGCTTTAATATTTGTTTGAGTTAGCATTATTTTTAAGCTTAATATTTAGTATTATCCTACAAATATAACTTTGCTATTTTATAATTGCTACTCTTAAACCGCGTCTAATTTGAGTGTGAGGTAGATTTATTTCGCCTTGTATAACTACTCTGTTAAAACTCATAGTTCAGAAGTAACTCCGAAAATATTCTCTAACTTACGACGCAATTAATTTCTGTATTGTTTGCTTGAATATAGCCACCTGTTGAGTATTCGGCTGAGTTTGTTGCCATACTTCTCTTTGCATCAGGCGATCGCTCCAACTTTCTATTGCTTTAAATTGACTGAGATTAAAACCTAGCTTACTAACTAGTAAAATACTATTTCCCGCAACTATATCTCCTAAAGGAAGGCAATTTCCACCAAAGTAAGCCTCCTTTCCCAGTAAATCTGCTAAAAACTTGAGTATACGTTTGATTTTACGCTTTGCCTG
>JBCCNG010000488.1:0-3948 GCA_039025955.1 Cyanobacteria bacterium P01_C01_bin.72
ATAGTTTTAAAGGCTTCTTCGGTATGTTTCCCAATATCACGAGCATCTTCTTCCCTAAATGGATCTTTTGCCCAAGCAGAAATATGGCTCAAGCCAAGCACCATAGCAACCGTCACGGGAATCACCAACATTGTTTGCTTAAACTTATTATTTGAGTTAATAAATTTAGGTAGAAGATTCATATTCTGCTCAATAATGACTGTTAATAATTCTGATAAATAGAGACGGGGCGATTGACAATGTAGTTCCTAAAAAGTTCCTTAAAATAACTGCCGTACTGTGGTTAATTACCAGGTTGGTAAATTTCAATTTACTTAATTTGAGCGCGTATAATCAAAAAAGAAAACCCCTCCCGACTAGATAATGCTGCGTCTGCAAAATTTAATTTATCATCCTGCTGCAACCCCTCAACCGATTTTAAACGATATCAATCTTGAGCTACCAGCACAAAAGCTGGGATTAATAGTTGGAGCAAGCGGTTCAGGCAAAACGACAATTCTCGAAATTCTGGCGGGGCTAGCCGAACCAACCAAAGGCGAAATATACTGGCGATCGCAACAGCTGACTGACCTCGAATTACAGCAGCTAGCGGGATTAGTGTTTCAATTTCCCGAACGACATTTTTGTGGCGGTTCAGTCTTAGAAGAATTGCGCTTGGGTCATCCTGAATTAGATCTCAAAAGAGTCAGGGAGGCTTTAAGCGAGGTAGGATTAGAGCATATATCTCTCCAGATATCTCCCCACTCTCTTAGTGGTGGACAGCAGCGTCGTTTAGCTTTAGCAGTGCAGCTAATTCGTCAGCCCAACGTCTTAATGCTGGATGAACCCACAGCAGGATTAGACTGGTCAATGCGAATTCAGTTAGCCAAGCTGCTAGCCAGATTAAAGCAGCACTGGACACTCTTGGTAGTAACCCACGATCCAGGAGAACTAATCGAAATAGCAGATCGCTGTTGGACAATCAATCGCGGCGTTCTACAATCTATTGAACCAACTGCCTTAAACAGATAGTTATAGTCATTTCCCATGAGAATGAAATAAATCAAACTCGGATAAATTCTTTCTCATCCCCCGAACGAACCAATCAGAATGTATCAAAATTCATCGCAACGACTATATAAGCCTATGAGTCAGATTGAAACTAGCGTGCTGCCCTCCATGAATCAGGTTTGGTCACAAACCCTTAATTGGCAACCCAATGATACTCAAGAGCAACTATTTCAACAGGTTTACCAGGAAGTTTTGGCAGGAAATCGTCTCCAAAATCTGACTCGTATTACCGATCCTGCTGACTTTTGGGAAAAACATCTTTGGGATTCTCTGTCGGGAATAGTCGGTATCGAAGAGATCTTGTCTCATAAGCTACAGATTATTGATGTCGGTACAGGGGCTGGTTTCCCTGGAATTCCTCTGGCGATCGCTTTTCCCCATTGGCACATTACCTTACTTGACTCAACCCGTAAGAAAATTAATTTTGTCAATGAGCTAATTGCCAAGTTAGGACTAAGTAACGCCACGGGTATAATTGCGCGGGCAGAAGAATTAGGGCGTATCCCAGGCGATCGCTCTAGCTATGACTTAGCCTTGGTTAGAGCCGTAAGCAAACCCTCTGTCTGTGCCGAATATAGTTTACCCTTTGTCAAAAAAGGTGGGCTAGTCATTCTCTATCGCGGACATTGGCATGAAGACGACACCAAGAGTTTGACAGCGGCAGCAGCTAAGTTGGGCAGCAAAATCGAGCTGATTCACCCTTGGGGGACTCCCCTGAGTAACGGAGTCCGCCACTGTATTTATCTCCGCAAACATTCTGCTACGTCCAAGAAATATCCTCGTGAAGTGGGCGTGCCAGAAAAGCAACCGCTTTGAGCATTTAACATTGAGCATTTAACAATGAACATTTGACATTGGATTATTTCAAGCCCAAAAAGTTTTTTAACCATTCTAGAAACTTACCGACATCATTGGTTGTTACCTTGAGCAAGGAAAGGATACCAATCAGAATAAAGATTGTGCCTAAGAGAAAGTTGCTTTCGTAAAGAGCCAAACCGACGATCGCGATAAAGTAGGGAGATACGACTCTGCTAATTCTCTCTACGGTCGAAACTAGTTCCTGATTTTCCGTGATTTCTTCGGTTTGCAATACAGTATCTTGGGGGGGAGTCAGGTTAACGGTAGACGGTGGCGATAGTTTGATGTCTTTCAAATCGGACATGGTGGGCTTTTGTGGTTCACGAGGCGACTTTCCAAACATAGTTCAACTAAATCAACGGTAAATATAATTGCTATTTTAAGATAGCCCGAACTGACAAATTGAGCCGCAATTTTGCTTTTTTGAGCCAGGCGAGCGCCGACTGATGAGAAATATTTGGTGCGTTAGTTTAAAAATATAACTTTAGCTTCACAAACTTTAGCTTGACTAATTGTCTGTTCTGGCAAGCAATCGCCAAAAATCCTCTAAGTCACTGCTGGATTGGAGATGAAATACTTGCTTATTTGACTTTGCCCTATTAACGTACTCGCGATATTTCGGCGTTAGCTTTTGATGACACAGCCAAACTATATGATAGGCATTTAAAGTACTTTTTAAAAGCGGACTATTTTTAGGATAGCCTTCTGGTGCTACCCACAAACTTTTAATCAATCGTTTTGTTACCCAAAAATAATGCTGAAGGATTGGCAGATCGATATAGATTAATGTATCTGCTACTTCTAATCTCTTCCATACCGTATCTAGCGAACCAAATCCATCGATAACCCAACAGTCTTGTTTTAATATTTTATTATGGGCAGTTTTATATTCTTCATGGGATATCTTCTCTCCTCCTGGTTTGTATTGAATGAGATCTAACACAACTAAAGGCAAACCAGTCATCTCTGCTAAACGTTTACTGAGAGTGGATTTGCCACCTCCAGCATTACCAAATACAGCGACTCTTTTCATTTTCTTCTTAGTTAGACTTCTTCGCTACAATAAATTCCCCTTTAAACACTCCTTGACTATTGCTTGGTTGCCAATGGTAGTCGATCGCAAAACCATTATCGGTCAAAACGTCTGATAATTCTTTTGTAGTAAAAACCTTAACCAACGGCATCAAACCGAAGAATTTTCCGATTGGCGCGATAATCTTAAACCATTTCATCGTATCTCCCAGGCACACCGTACTGGTGACGAAAATTCCACCTGGTTTGAGCATTTGATAAACCTTGGCGATCGCAGTTTCTTTGTTTTCTAGTAAGTGTAAAACGTTTAGTCCTAATACAGCATCATAGCTACGGTCTTCTACTTCTAATTCTTCAATAGTTAACTGTTCAAAAGTGACATTATCAATATCTTGAGCCTCTGCCTTACCTTTAGCAATTTCAATCATTTCTGATGAGAAATCGATCGCCCGAATATGTTGAACATGGGGTGAGTGAATAATAGCAGTCGATCCCGTACCGCAACCAAACTCCAACACTTTCATGTCTGGCTTAAAATAATCCTGGGTGACTTTTAGTTTTTTTTGATAAGATACTTCATCAGCAATGGGTTGTTTGGAATATTTGTCGGCAATCTTGTCCCAAAATTTACTAGACTGACTCATATTATTGCTCTCACTGCTTATAGATTGTTATTTATTTGCGCTTTCATTTTCTAAAAACAAGCCATAATCTCGCCGTAACTTCATTTTTTGAACCACAGCAATAAGGTTAGAATACTTAGAAGTAAAATTTCAGTACCAAGTAAACCATTAAGTATCTGAGCATCTTCTGGCTTAAAAATAAAATGCGATCGCAGCAAGGTATAAGGTAGGATTTGCAGCATTAGAATACCGCCAAACAGTAGCAAAATAGACCATGCTAATTTTCTCCAGAGAGCGATCGCGGTTACTATATTAAAAATTAACAGAATGACATCGAGCGAACGCCATAAAAGAGGTGTATCTAGCCAAGATGTTCCACTCAGTC
>JBCCNG010000489.1:0-3948 GCA_039025955.1 Cyanobacteria bacterium P01_C01_bin.72
TCTACCCAACTGGAATTAAAGTTACAGATCGACAACTCAATGACATTGCTATTGAGCGAAACAGTTTTCATGGCGAATGGAACTATGTTATCAAACCTCAAATTGCCATCTAATTGTTCAAGTTATTTTTACATTATTCCTAAAGCGTTATGACTATCAATACAAACGGAATGGAGTAGCCAATCTTTTTATGTTTTTCGAGCCATTAACAGGTTGGAGGCACGTCGAAGTTACAAATCAACGAACTGCGATCGATTATGCTCATCAGATGAAATATTTAGTAGATGAGTGTTATCCTCAAGCCGACAAAATTGGAGTGATTCAAGATCAACTAAATACTCACGTTAAAGCATCTTTATACAAAGCTTTTGAACCAGAAGAAGCTAAACGGATTTTAGACAAATTGGAGTTTCACTACACTCCTAAGCATGGCAGCTGGTGAAGCAGGGCGGTCTTGGGGGTTTCCCCATGAGCGACTGCTGAACCCTTTAGGGTTGAATATGGCAGAAATTGAATTGAGTGTTTTGAATCGTCAGTGTCTTAATCGCCGTATTCCTGACCAGGATAATCTCAAACTAGAAATTGCAGCTTGGGAACAAGATAGAAATCAGAGTTCTCGTTCTGTTGATTGGCGATTTACCAGCGCAGATGCTCGCATCAAACTGAAGCGACTTTATCCCTCAATTCAAACTTGATGACCTACTAGTGTCCAACCAGCAAAGGAAGTAAAATCTGGTGCGTAAATTTATCTTTATCTAGTTTGGTCAACTCATCCATGAGCAACATAATTTTCTCAGTTCCTAGTCCCCAATCCCCAATCCCCAATCCCCAACCCCTCGAACAGTTGACTTATAAACGATGGGTTTCAAACTAGACGCGGTTTATATGAGTTATTTTGCCTTTACTCTCTGGGCTTGAGAACGAACTGGTTCAGCAACAGCTTTGGCTGTAGTTGGTTTTTTCCTTGCTACCTCGCATTTTTATTTCTCTATTCGCGGGCATTATTTGTAGACTGCACTGACAGCAAGCATGGGAAAGCACATGGGGATGAACGCTCAAAGATAATTCCGCCAAAATCAGAGTTGATTCTCTTAATCTATGTCTGCCTAATTTTTTGGCAGCAGAAATCGTCCAAGCCTAAAACTTCTACTCTTTCTACTGTCCCGTCTTAAGTTGGTTGTCGGGAACCAAATGAAGTCATCGACGAAAGGTAGAAATGGCAAGCGTTATGGATAAATTGGGCTAGGCGGACTCGAACCGCCGACTTCCACAATGTCAATGTGACACTCTAACCAACTGAGTTATAGCCCATCAAGACCTTGTAATTATATCAAGAAAAGTTGGAAAATTACAGCTAGTTTTAAATTTGCACAATTTTAGAGCATTACGCAATCGTGACAACTTCAGTCAAATACGACTATGTTGCAAGTGAATTCAGCAATAGCAATATCAATCGACGTTCCTCTGACTGAAAACCGCCCAAAAAAGCAGACTGAACTCTCGTAAGATTGCTAGTTATCTTCGCGTAAAAAGTCTTTGATCACCTTATGTTCGTCTAACTCTTGTTTGGAAGGATTATTGCGCGCATCAGTAATCAGCCAGTCTAATGCTGCTGCTTGAAGATCGATCGCCGCACCAGTTTTATCGACGCAGTAACGACCAAATACCAGTTTATCGACTAAACGAGTACCCTCTCCCAAACGAGAATATTCAAAAATGACGCTATTGTCCACCGTCGTCCCGCTACAAATGTAGCAGTTTGGTCCAATCATGGCTGGTCCGACAATTTTTGCCCCATCTTCAATTTTAGTCATGCCGCCAATATAGACAGGTCCTTGAATATCCACCTTGTCCCAGTTAACCGCTACATTCAAACCAGTATAGATACCAGGAGCGACTTCTGTACCGGGAATATTGACATTCTTGATTTCTCTGGTGAGAACACCCCGAACAGCGTGCCAATAATCGGGAACTTTACCAATATCCACCCATTCAAAGTCCATCGAAACAGCGTAAAACGGTGCTTCTTTCTCAACTAGTTTAGGAAATAACTCCCCCCCAATATCAAACTCTTGATTAGGAGGAATATAGTCAAATATTTCTGGCTCGAAAATATAAATACCTGTATTAATATCTTGGCTTAAAGCTTCTTCTACAGAAGGTTTTTCCTGAAAAGATTTAATTTTGCCCTGGTCATCTGTTACTACCACACCATAGCTGGGGACATCTTCCTTTGGGACTTTTTTGGTAATTACCGTGGCGATCGCGCCATTGGCTCTATGCTTTTTGACAGCGGCGGTCAAATCTAGGTCAATTAGAGCATCACCACAGAGAACAACAAAAGTATCATCAAAAAAAGCGTTGAAATCTTGAATTTTGCGTAAGCCGCCAGCCGAACCAACTGCCTCGCCAACCAGTTCACCATCAACGATGCTGCCTTCAAAAGAGTAGCCAATATCTACGCCAAAACGCTGACCGTCGCGGAAATATCCTTCAATTTCATTAGCCAAATGGCTAACGTTGACCATAATTTGGTCAAAACCGTGCTGCCGCAGTAGCTCTAACAGAAATTCCATGACTGGTTTCTGCAAAATTGGAATCAGGGGCTTAGGTATTGTGTATGTTATGGGACGAACCCGAGTGCCTTTACCAGCCGCCAAAATCATGGCCTTCATGAAAGCTTCTCCTCAACCAGACTTTAAAGTAACTACTTAAACTATTCCAGTGTATCAACAATGTCCACCGAAGCATCAAGTTTGCAGATAGGAATTTAGGGGACGAATACTAAGGTCTTGATAAAACTCTTCCTGAAAAAGTTCAACCTTTGACTGTGCTGAAAGCAGTAACAGCGCCCAAAAAACCCCTGCACGGTCAGAATCTAAATGTTCCTGAGCCTCTGCTTTGGCGGATTCATTAACATGCCATCTTTGTAATAGTTGTTCCCAGTCTACATAGTCTTTGTCAGGAGAAAGTAAAGGTAAATTGAGATGAAGAAAGCTTTCCAACTGAGCGGCTAACTCTGTTAGATTTTCATTGTGTGCGAGTTGAGCGATCGCCTTAATCGCAGCGCTACGGGAACGCTTAGTACGACGAGGAGTACTATCGCTAGCAACGGCTTCTAATTCGGCGGCGATATGTTCTAGCTGCTCGATCAACTCCTGGAGAGTAACACGGCGTTTGCCGACAGGCTGTACAGAAGTACGACGGCGTAGGTGTTGTTCTAAGTTCGCTGGGAGAGTTCGTTTTTCTGGAGCGAGAAATATTTCTTCTTCAAAAAAATCATCCGCGTCAATATCGGCTAGATCTTCTTCTATCTGATTCAGACTGTCGGCTTTAAAGAGTACCAGCATTGATGCCCAGAGAAAAGCCTGACCCGAACGGGGTAAATCTGCCTCCTGTTGGGGAGTTTCTGTCTCGCCGATCAACCCTAGCTCGGCGAGAAAACGATCAATGATGCTGATTACGGGAACATCCCAAGGATCAATTTCTCCTCTTTCTGCCAAGTTGATTAAATTGGCGATCGCTTCCTGTGCAGGGGTTACAGTCATGATTTACACATATATATCTATATCTACATTGATGATTTTGAGAACTAGCGTTTTTGGCTCAAGTTTACGTGGCTTAATCAGGGTTAAAAAGATTAAATTAGATTAAATCTCTGATTTTGGCGATCGCCAATAGAGTTCATTCGGTGTTTGCCTCAGCAATTTTGCCTGACGGAAACTAAAACAGCAGTCTAATTAAACCGCATCTAGTTTGAAACCTATAGT
Organism: Cyanobacteria bacterium P01_C01_bin.72; assembly: GCA_039025955.1. Taxonomy (GTDB): domain Bacteria; phylum Cyanobacteriota; class Cyanobacteriia; order Cyanobacteriales; family Xenococcaceae; genus Waterburya. The sequence goes on from JBCCNG010000489.1 coordinate 3,771, forward strand.
TTATAAGTTAACTGTTCTAGGGATTGGGGACTGGGGGTTGGGGACTAGGAACTGAGAAAATTATGTTGCTCATGAATGAAAACTACTGTTTTCTATGTGGACGCGGTTTAAATAATCAGCTTATTGACTTGCTCAAACTATCAGTTAATTTTAAGTAGTAGATAAAGTCATCTTCAAA
>JBCCNG010000490.1:0-3945 GCA_039025955.1 Cyanobacteria bacterium P01_C01_bin.72
CTCAGCTAGCTGAAATTTCCATAATTATTCCCTTGTACAACGAGTCGGCAAGTATCCCACAGTTATTTGTCCGACTGACTCCTGTTTTGCAGCAGCTTGGCACTAGCTATGAAGTCATTTGTATCAATGACGGTAGCCAAGACGATACCAAAGAACAGCTACTAGAATTAAATCGACAAGATTCGAGGAACAAAATAGTCAATCTTTCTCGTAACTTTGGTAAAGAAATCGCCCTAACTGCGGGATTGGATTATGCTAGCGGGGCGGCGGTAATTCCCATTGATGCCGATTTACAAGATCCACCAGAATTAATTGAGCAGCTAATTGTTAAATGGCGCGAAGGTTACGACGTAGTTTATGCTACCAGGCGATCGCGTCAGGGAGAAACTTGGCTGAAGAAAATATCCGCCAGAGCTTTTTATTGCACCATCGGTAAAATGAGCCATGTGCCAATACCCTCCAATACAGGAGACTTTAGACTTTTAGACCGCAAGGTAGTTGAGGCAATTAAGCAGCTACCCGAAAGAACCAGATTTATGAAGGGTTTGTTTGCTTGGGTTGGATATCGTCAAACATCAATCTTATTTGATCGCGAACCCCGATATTCGGGACAAAGCACCTGGAATTATTGGAAACTCTGGAATTTTGCCCTAGATGGGATCATTTCCTTTAGTTTTTTACCTCTTAAAGTGTGGAGCTACGTTGGCATCAGCATTTCCTTGGTCTCCCTCATCTATGCGCTGTTTTTGGTGATTCGCACCTTGATTTTGGGGATTGATGTACCAGGCTATGCTTCTTTGATGGTGGCAATCTTATTTTTAGGGGGAATACAGCTGATCACTCTAGGAGTATTGGGAGAGTATTTGGGGCGTGTTTATGAGGAGGTCAAGGGTAGACCACTGTATTTTGTGCGGGAGGAGTACGGCTTTGAGCATCGAGCCTCACAAGGTAGTAATTATTGGGAAGAGAAACAGCACCTTGCTTCTACGGGTAAATAGTCATAAATAGTCTCAAGATGAATAATTAAATAAATACAGAAATCTTACAGGAGCGATCGCCTGATGCCAAAATTAGATGTTTAAATTTAATGTTTAAGTTAAAGTACCATTTCCTAATCTTGCTGTTCTTGGGAGCGATCTTTACCGTAATAGGGGTGGTTATCATCAAGGATATCGAGCAACAGCAGCTAGAGATGTGGCTCGAACAGACGGGGCTTGTGGCACCGCTAATTTATATTGTGCTTTATACTATTGGCACACTGCTGATTTTACCGTCAACTCCTTTGAACATGACAGGAGGGGCAATCTTTGGTATTTGGTGGGGAACATTATGGACGACAATCGCCGCATTGGTAGCTGCGATCTCCGCATTTGTTTTTACCCGCACGGTGGGAAGGGAGTTAGTAAGTCAGAAACTAGGAGAACGCTGGCGAGCAATGGATCGGGAAATTGCTCAGGGTGGCTTCTTTTATCTGTTGGCGATCCGACTACTGCCGCTTATTCCCTATGGCATCGTTAATTTCGGGGCAGGATTGACTGCGATCAAATTTAAGGACTATGCGATCGCTACTCTGTTGGGGACTTTGCCAGGAATATTTCCTTTTGTAATGCTCGGTGCAGGAATTACCAGCTTATCTGAGGAGAATCTACTACCATTAATGGGAGCTTTAAGTCTGATCGGAATCTTGCTTGGTGGGGCAACTTGGTATCGTCGCCGCAATTCTTGAGCAGTTTCCCCAGGAGATCGTCAAGAATTATTATTATAGAGCAGCAATATTTCATAAAATTTCCATTCAAAGCTTCGAGATAAAATACAAATAACCCCAGCTTAGGGAAAACAAATCCCATGACTGCAATTACAGTTAACTTTAATTCTGTTTTGGAAATTAGCGAAGAACAGTTTTATCAATTGTGTGTTCATAACCCAGAAATCAAATTTGAACGTAACGTCGCAGGAGAGATTGTAGTTATGCCCCCTACAGGCGGCGAAACTGGTAGGCGCAACGCGAAGCTAATTGCTCGATTTATCATTTGGAATGAGCAGACGAAGTTAGGGGAAGTTTTTGATTCTTCTACTGGCTATCGCTTACCTAACGGAGCAAACCGTTCTCCTGATGTTTCCTGGATCGAACGGCAGCGTTGGGATAGTTTAACTTCTGAACAAAAGGAAAAGTTCATTCCTCTAGCACCAGATTTTGTTTTGGAGTTGCTTTCTCCTACCGATTATCTAGCCAATACTCAAGAGAAGATGAGAGAGTACATTAAGAGTGGTGTGAGACTCGGCTGGCTAATCAATCCTCGTGCCAAACGAGTAGAAATTTATCGCTTTGGACAGGATGTAAAATTGCTAGACTCTCCTCAATCAATATCTGACGATGAGATACTGCCTGGCTTTACTTTAGACTTAACTAATATTTTTTGATTGATTCCCTATGTCTGAAATACCGTCAGAATCCTTACTTTTTCCCATTTTGAATGATGAATATCTTCAAGAGTTGGAGTCTTGTGGCACAATTATATCGCTCCAGCCAGGAGATACTTTGTTCAAGGAAGGCGATCTCGGATACTGTTTCTATGTTGTCTTATCAGGGCAAATTAAGATTACAAAACAGTTAGGAATCGAGGAAATTGTCGTTACCATTCATCACCGTGGCGAGTTTACAGGAGATCTCAGTATGCTGACAGGAGAAATCAGCATTGTCACCGCTACCAGCATTGAGAGCAGTCGTGTGATTAAGTTTGAAGATTTTAAAGAGTTACTCAAAAGCTGTCCTCACACCATTGATTTGTTTGTTCCTGCTTTAGCCGAAAGATCGCGAGAATTAGAGATTAAGCTACGCCATAACGAAAAACTAGCAGCATTGGGTAAGTTATCGGCAGGATTAGCTCATGAATTAAACAATCCTGCCGCAGCGGGCATGAGAGCCGCCAAGCAGCTTAATAGTGAGATCGTCTCTCTCCAGCAAAATATGTTGGCATTGCGCGGGAAGAATTTATCGAGTCACCATCGTCAGCTATTAAGTAAGCTGCAACAGCAGATATTTGATGCTTACTGTCAGGATGATTTACCACCCCTGGAGCAAAGCGATCTCGAAGATGAGTTAACCGACTGGTTAGAATCTGTAGGAGTGGAAAATGCTTGGGAATTAGCTCCCAATTTAGTCAGTGCCAGGATTGAAAAGTCCCAGCTAGAAGATTTAGCCCAGGAAATGGAGTCCGTGGCGTTTACCGAAGCATTAGTCTGGCTGGGAGCAAGTTTGACCATAAATAACTTGGTGGGAGAAGTGGAACAAAGTACCAGCCGAATATCTGAACTAGTTGGGGCAATCAAAAATTATTCTTATATGGATCGGGGTGATCTCCACGAAATAGATGTGCGCAAGGGGCTAGATAGTACCCTCAAGATCCTGCACCACAAGCTGAAATATGGAATAAAGGTTAACAAGGAATATCAGACAGACTTACCCCACGTACTAGCTTGCGGTGGTGAATTGAACCAAGTCTGGACAAATCTGATCGATAATGCGATCGATGCGATGAATGGCAAAGGCGAACTTACAATTCGTACCAGCAAGGAAAATAACTTTGCGCTAGTGGAGATTATCGATAACGGTTCGGGGATACCCAAAGAATTACAGCCGCGCATTTTTGATCCGTTTTTTACCAGCAAAGAAGTTGGCAAAGGTAGTGGTTTAGGTCTAGATATTTCACGGCGAATTATTGTACAAAAACACCAGGGCAATTTACGCTTTGAATCTCAACCAGGTAGAACCAATTTTCAGGTGCGTATTCCACTCAAGATTGACTAGATAGGTTTCAATACTTCATTCCTCTCCCAAAAAAACTTGCACATCCAGATGTACTAGTGTTCTTTTGTAAAATTTGTTATGCTATAACACCGTATATAGCGTTTAACTAAAGAAACTTTTATGACTGCATTTTTATC
>JBCCNG010000491.1:0-3932 GCA_039025955.1 Cyanobacteria bacterium P01_C01_bin.72
CAAATTTAAAAAATTAATTAGTAGCGAGCGCTTACAGAATTCTTTTGCTCTGTTTAAGTCTTTTATCTTACAGCTAATTATTCAGGGAATTTACTTTGTTATTCTCGCTCGTACCTTTGCCCCAGCAAGATATGGTGCATATATCGGCATTATTGCTACAGTTGCTATTTTTATGCCTTTTGCCACCTGGGGTAGTGAGAAAATCATTATTCAAAAAGTTTCTCGTCAGCGGGAATTATTCAGGGAATCTTGGGGAACAGGAATTCTCAAAACGCTGATTTTTGGGTCGATATTTATCAGCCTGATTTTGATTGCCTATAATTTTTTGGCTATTCCTGGCATTTCTATTTACTCTGTGTTTGCCGTAGCCTTGGCTAACCTGATCTTTCTCAGGCTAAATGACCTCGTTCGAGACAGTTTTGTGGGTATCGGACTGCTCAACTATACCGCGAGGACAATATTCATAGTTTCTCTCAACAGGTTTTTTGGCGTTTTAGTCTTAATTACTCTATTTGACCAGCCCTCCATCGTCGCCTGGACAGCACTATACTGTTTTGCCACCTTCTGTGCTGCCATAATATCAACCTATATGCTAGTTAAGCAGGTAGATTATCCTAAATTCTCGCTGCCAACAGTAATGCAAAATCTTCCCTTGGGCTTTTCTTTTGCCGTGGGGATCTCCGCTCAAAGTATCTATACTGATTTAGATAAATCTATGTTGGCTAAGTTATCTACCTTAGCATCAGCGGGAATTTACGGCGCAGCTTATCATATCCTCAATGTTTCCTTTACCCCCATTATGTCTTTGGCAATGGCTTCCTTTAGAAACTTCTTTCAGCAGGGAGTTTCAGGCATTAGAGGAAGTTTTGCGCTGTGCAAAAAGTTGTTACCAATGTCTCTTGCCTATTCTGTCTGCGCCATTATCGGCTTAATGGTATTTGCCCCAATCATCCCGTTAATTTTAGGTTCTGAGTATTCAGATTCGGCAACTGCTCTGGTTTGGCTATCGCCGACTATTTTCTTCAAGACCATGCATCTCTTTGCCGCTGATACTTTAACTGGAGCAGATTTACAAAGCGTTAGAAGCGGCTCTCAGGTAGTAGTAGCAATTATTAATGCTCTGCTCAATTTTTGGCTGATTCCCCTGTATAGCTGGTACGGAGCGATCTGGGCTACCCTGGCTTCGGAATTCCTGCTGATGGTGTTTCTCTGGGGTGCTGTATATCGGTATTCGCGCAAAATGGCGTAATCAAATTACTGATTACTTCCTTCTCCATAGCGTTACTAGTCAGCCTTTAATCGTTAATTTAGAAGGATAATTATTACCTGTGTGGATCTGAATTGTGATAATTTTCTGGTCGATTTGTCTTGATTCGTGGGGTAGTTTACCATCTCCCGAATTGACTGGATAGGCAGGATAACAGGCGGCGCTGAGACTAAGACGTAGGCTATTACCTGCGGCAATAGCCATGCAGGTTGGCTGAAGCGAAATTTTGAGCAAATTTGCCATGGAGTTAATCGCTTCAACCCGAATATAGCCCTGAGTAAAGTTATGTACCTGGTTATCTGGACTAACGGTAGACAAAACTCCACAGAGGTCAAAGCTGGGATTTTCTGAGGAGCAGTAAATCTCTAAAATTATCGCTCCTACTAGGTGTAAATCTGATTCCAAGGGTAGGGAAGTATAGGTCAAAATATCAGAACGACAGTCCAAATGCGATCGCTCGAAAGATCCCCCAGGATAGGTTGCGTGTCCTCCCAAAGCTGGCACTGGTCGCCAAGGGTCGTGAACTAAAACATCAGTGTTGTGAGCAAATTCGACCATTATTTCACTTATATCAGTCGTCAATCGTTCACGAGGCGAAAGATCGGTTTCTGACACTTCTTGCCACAACATGCCGCTATCTTCTCGTATACTGGCTAAACCGTCGCTGGCTAAATAAAAGGTTGTTTGTTTGTCAGGTAAAAGAGTAAATTCCCGCCATTGATTACTCCCCATTTCCCAGAGGCTAATCGGCGCTTCTTCTAGCAAGCCTGTATCAATACCTTTGAGCCAGTGATCAAACCAGCGAATCTGAAGCTGATCCACAGGGTTTTGCGCTGACTTGCCATAATCAACTGCTCCCAGTTTGCGACCCCAAGGCAAATGCGCCCAGGGAGCAATTAACAGATGTTGTGGCTGCTGACATTGAGCAACCATTGCCTGATAAAGGTTCATTGTTCCCCGCAGATAAGGATCAAACCAGCCACCGATATGAAGCATGGGCAGGTCAACATGATCTAGGAGATATTTCGGCGATCGCTTTTGCCAATATGCAGCGTTAGGCTTAGAATTATGTAACCACTGATGATAAAAAGAATCTGGGGCTAGTTGCCGCATCAGTTTGGGGTTGGCAGCAATAGAGTCATTAAGAGGCAAATTGCCAGAGGCTGCTTTAAGTTTGAGATATGCTGCTTCATCTCCCTGAGTACGAGCCGTTTCTCCTGCAAGCTGTATTGCCCAGGCAAGATTGGCAAATAGACAAAATGCGCCATTTTCATAAGCCCAGTCGGTGTAAAGATCGTAGGCTACCATTGCTGGAGCGATCGCTTTTAAGCATTCTGGCTGATGAGCCGCCGTATAAAGCTGAGTCATTCCCTGGTATGAAAAGCCATACATACCGACTTTCCCTGTACTGTTGGGTAGTTGGGATACCCAATTGATTGTATCCAAACCGTCGGCAGTTTCATGGGTAAATAGCTCAAACTTTCCTGCTGATGTTCCCCTTCCTCGCACATCCTGGATCACCACAATGTATCCTTGGGCTGCATACCAGCGGGGATGGGCGTAAACTACCGTTGAGGCTATTTCTCTGCCATAAGGCTGACGCATCAATAAAACTGGCAACTTTTCAGCGGTGTCAGGGCGATAAATATCAGCATCGAGTCGCACATTGTCGCGAGTCTGCATTGAGGCGCTGCTTTTAATAATCTTGATCATTCAGAAATAGTCGATTTCAATTTACAATTCTGCGGATTTGGTAGTTTTAACTTGAAGCGCTATATTTTTGCTTTAATATCGATTTAATTGTACACAATTCGTCCTTAGTAAACCCCAAATGATTCTTAAACATTACCGCTTTATCTGCACCTTTAGGATTATTTGAGTTGAGTGCGTATTCTGTTAATTTTCGAGAATCAATGAAAATTTCAGTAGCGATATCTCTTAATTTCATTTATGAGCTTTAAGAGTCTAGAAATAGACTGTACTTAAATCTGAATGCTAAAATAAACCTGTACAGCTTTCTGTCAGGATATGATTCCCACAACATCTTCAATTGCCTACACTAATGCTAGGAATGGTTTGGCATCTTTACTAGATAGAGTTAGTAAGAATTCAGAAATTGTGATTATTAACCGTCGTAACAAGCCTGATGTGGCATTGATTGCCAAGGAAGAGTTGGATAGTCTATTGGAGACAGTTTATCTACTTCGTTCCCCTGCTAATGCTAGAGATCTATTCCAAGCTATTGAAGAATCAAAACAGATGGATGGGGCAAATGTTGAACCTCAGTCTGTAGGAGACTTGTGCGAGGATTTGGGTATTGAGCGAAAATAAAGCTTGGAGTCCGATTTTTACTCCCACATTTCGTAAACATTTGCTGTGGTGGACAAAGCAGGATAAAAAGAAAATCGATAAGATATTAGATTTAATTGAAGTGACTTGCCAACAGCCATTCAAGGGCATTGGTAAACCAGAACCATTGAAATATATGGATGCTAATATTTGGTCGCGACGAATTAATTTAGAGCATCGCTTAGTTTATCGTATCTCGGGCGATCGCATTTACTTTCTGCAATGTAGATATCATTACGATAATAATTAGGGCTTGCTGAAAAACTGGGATTTGATGAGATATCTGTTTAAAAGCTCTCAGCTCTCAGCTCTCAGC
>JBCCNG010000492.1:0-3920 GCA_039025955.1 Cyanobacteria bacterium P01_C01_bin.72
CAGTCTAGCTATTACGTGGCAACTAATGGCTCAGATAATAACCCTGGTACAATCAGCCGTCCTTTTAAAACCATCCAGAAATGTGCTGAGTTGGTGCAGCCTGGATCTACCTGCTGGTTGCGGGGTGGTACTTATCGTGAGACAGTAACGCCTAAAGCTTCGGGTACGACTAATCAACCGATCGTCTTTGCCGCTTATAATAACGAACAGGTAACAATATCTGGGACAGAAATTGTTAACGATTGGTCACTAGATAAAAACTCAATCTATCGCGCTAATGTCGATCTGCCTGTTGATGGCTATAGCGATACAGGGTTTTTTGCCAATCAGGTTTTTGTCAAGGGGGAAATGATGCCAGAGGCGCGTTTACCCAATCTGAATTCTCAACGAGATTATCTACGTCCTAAGTTTCTCGGTGGAGGACTGCAAAGCCAAGGGGGAACAGCCGCAATTATCGAGAACAAAGAAGTTCCTGAGTTGGAGTCAGGATGGACAGGAGGGCGAGTCTGGACAACAGAATGGTATACTTCCCGCACAGGAGAAATCACGGGGGGAACAGCAGATTTATTAACGGCAGAAATGACCGCCGCTTGGGAACGAGGGGGATTTTGGTTTTATCTGTTTGGTAAGCAAGAATTACTTGACGATCGCGGTGAATGGTTTTATGCAGGAGAGAATAGCGATCTCTATCTCTGGTCGCCTGATGACCAAGCACCACAGGGGGTAGAAGTAAAACAGCGCAACTACGCCTTTGATTTGAGAGATCGCTCTTTTATTGAAATTCGCAACCTTAATTTATTTGCCAATACTATCATCACAGGCGATCGCAGTACAGGTATTGTGATCGACGGTATCCGCGCCAAATATATCTCCCACCACATGACTTTGCCCCCGCTACCTGAGTCAGAAAAAGCCTATGGTTCAGATGATGCGGTGTTTCTAGCTGCCCATGGTCATGATACGGGTATCCAGCTACGGGGTAATAATAATATCCTCAGAAACTCGGTAATTGACTGGAGTTCGGGTAACGGAGTCCTGCTAGAAGGCAACGATCATCTGGTGACAAATAACATTATCCTCAACACCAACTATAAAGTATCCTATGCTGCTCCTGTCCGCCTCAACGGTAATGGACATAAAATCACTTACAACACCATCAAACGTACTGGTAGGGACGCAATTAGCTGGGATTGGCACACCGCAGGTACAGATGGACGTAACTTAGAAATTGCGTACAATGACATCTCCGAATTTGGCATGTTGAGTACAGATTTGGGAGGCATCTATTTCTGCTGTCAGGTTAATCTAGAAGGTGGTTCAATCCACCACAACTGGATCAGGGATGCCCAAGCCTTTAGTGCTTTTTGGGGTACTCGCGGGATCTATCTGGATATAGAAACTTTCAACAGTACCATTCATCACAACGTAGTTTGGAACTTAACTGGCGGTCAGGATAACTACAGCCTCTTGGCAGGGAGTCCTAGAGGTCACGAACGTATTTACAACAATACCTTTATGGGAGACGTGCGCCTAGATGGCGGCCCCGTAGATGCCCGAAATAATATCTTTGCTGGCTCAAAAGAAATTGTTGCTACTCGTGAGTCTAACAATTTATTTTCTTATACTAAAATCAAATTCGCTCAACCAGTAGGCAAAAAGCTGCATCACAAACCCGACTTTACGCCGCAAAATATTACTGCCATTGATCAAGGGGTAGTTATCCCAGGAATCAATGAAGACTATCAGGGTAAAGCCCCTGATATTGGTGCTTATGAAAAAGATGCTTCCGTTTGGAGGGCAGGATCGAGTTTGAAGTATAACATGGAGCAATATGAACGTTAAATGACTGATGTTAAGCAGCAATTGATCTGTCAGGTTAGGTAGTAGGTAATTGGATGGTGAGTCAAGAAAACAACTAACAACTGTCACTCCTAACTATTGATTTTTCATTCTTATGCATAGCGTCAGTTAAATCAGTATTTTTCTAGTCTAGAGCTGACTGATTTAAACTTAATCAAATCTATCCGAGAGTTAAAATGCACGTTTTAATTGCCGCTTTACATCGACCAGTCAAACCGACGGGAGTATGCCGACATGCCGCCAATTTAGCTCGTTGTTTGGCGGAAAAGCCTGAAGTTAGTAAAATTAGCCTGGTGATTGGATCATGGCAAGAAAATTACTTTAAAACTGCTTTTGCTCTAGAATCAGAGAAAATTAAACTGGTAGTTGTTGAGATTAAAAATAGCTCTCTTGTCCGCAATCTTTGGTTTTTACGCGGCTTACCAAAACTAGCAAATCAGCTCAATCCCGATGTGGTGCATCTGTCCTTTCCCTTTCCTTTCCTCAGAAGCAAGTTCAATGCACCCGTGGTTACTACCGTTCACGATCTTTACCCTTACGAATGCCCAGAAAATTTTGGCTTTCCCAGAGTAATCTTTAATCAGCTCTTTTTAAAACAGGCGATCGCTAATAGTGATGGCTTACCCTGCGTTTCTCAAATCACTTTAGATAAACTCAAGCTATACTTTCCTAATCTAAGATCTTACCAAAAGACTGAAGTAGTTTACAATTACGTGGATTTTACAGGATTAGAAACCCAAACGCCCTCTCAGCTAGAATCAGGCAGCAAATTCATCTTGACTGTTGCTCAACATCGGCAAAATAAAAATTTGGATTTACTGATCAAAGCTTATGCTCAACTGCTGCAACAAGAACAGATTGAACCAGATTGCGGTTTAATTATTGTCGGTACAACTGGTCCTGAAACAGAGAATATCAAGAATTTAATTGCTGAGTTCAATCTGGAAGCCCAAGTCAGTTTGCTTTCGGCGCTCAATGACTCGGAATTGGGCTGGCTATACCAAAACTGTGAAGTATTTGTTATCCCCTCTTCTACAGAGGGTTTTTGTTTACCTCTGGCAGAAGCCTTACACTTCAGTAAAGGAGTTGTTTGTTCTGATATTCCGATCTTCCGCGAGATTGCTACGGCGGGTTGTGTTTACTTCAATCTATCAGATGATGCTGTCGCTAATTTAGCTCAGGCTTTGATTGAAGCAACAAAACAAAATAATCCTGTGAATCAAAACGATATTAAACGGTTTGATAAATCTCACATCGCCCAACAGTATTTAAATTTATACCACCAGATCTCGTAGTAGATTCAGTAAATTGCTCAATTTTGACAATTATTGATGATCATAAAATACTAAAAAACTTCAGCCAGAGTAACTCTCAACTGGAATTTAGACTAAATAAATTGAATATATAGTCAACTTAACAAGTGAATGGATTTTAATCATCGACTAAAACTGATCAACAAAACTAGAGTAATTTAAGCTGATAACTTCTCTTTCTTCACCTTTTTCTGGCTTTCAAACTTGCCTTTTCCCTTCTTTACCAAAGGATATCGCAATTTTTTAGTCCTAATTTTGCCTTTCTGCCAACCAGGGGATTTTCCACGGGGTTTGGGAGCAGATGCAGGTGTTCCAATCATGGCAATAATTGTTCCCAATTCTTGAGCCACTCTCCCAGGTGTTAAATTAACCTGTGGTTTTTGCCAAGATAAGGGATTATCCACAATCATCTCACGAGCTAACCATAACTCCCAGGTCATCATGGGCACTTCTCTCACTCCATCGGTTACACTGTTCTTTCGTTCCTAAATTTGGTAAAGTCCAATGAAGTCTTTGTTTAGCAAAACGATACCAGTGTTCCATGCTAAAGCGACGTAGGCTGTGGTTTAGACTAAAAAAAAATCATCAAAAAATAGTTCATCAAGTTAAAATTATTTTACTAAATATTTAAGTTGTGATTACTTCTGGATTAAATTGCGCTGACCCCAGTTTCTTGGGTTCTAATTCTGATAGTTTCATCAACATCGGAAACAAAAATTTTGCCATCGCCAATTTCTCCTGTACGAG
>JBCCNG010000493.1:0-3915 GCA_039025955.1 Cyanobacteria bacterium P01_C01_bin.72
GAATAGAATAGACCCAACGATTAAAGAGACTCTAACTGCTGTTGGGGCAAGTTTGGGATCTAATAGAATTTCAGTTAGCCTGATCATTGAGTATTAAAAGGTGCTGGTTATTGCAGTAATTTAAGCCGTAATTCAAACAGCTCAATAATTTTAAAAAACTTAATATTGCCTTATTTCTAGCACAATTTACCACCTAATATCAGGCTAACCCTGGTTACATTTTTATTCTGGTTAATTGACCTAACTTAGATTCTAATTCTCTAGCTGAGTTTAAATAGCAATCTGAGCAGCTACTTTTGACTCTGCCTGCAATGCCGCATAAAGACGGTTGAGAGCCTTAATATAAGCTCTAGCAGAGGCAACAATAATATCCGTATTTGCGGCTCGACCAGAATAGACCTGATCTTGATGACGTAAGCGAATCGTCACTTCGCCAATAGCATCAATCCCGGCGGTAACAGACTGTACGGAGAACTCGATCAGTTCGTTGGGGATATCTGTCACGCGGTTGATTGCTTTGTAGATTGCATCTACAGGACCAGTGCCAATTGCCGCATCGGTTAATTCTGTACCATCGGGAGTCCGAATAGTAACGGTGGCGGTGGGACGAGAGCGATCGCCACAGGATATTTGCACCAACTCTAAACGAAATAGTTCAGGAGGTTGCCTGATTTCATCACTGACAATTGCCTCAATATCCCAGTCGCTAATTTCTTTTTTCTTGTCGGCAACGTCCTTAAAACGGATAAAGGCTTTATTGAGATCTGTTTCGGATAGCTCATAGCCCAATTCCCCCAGACGAGTCCGAAAAGCATTTCGTCCTGAATGCTTACCCAAAACAAGCTGCTGATTCTCACTAATACCAATGGATTGAGCATCCATAATCTCGTAGGTAAGCTTATTTTTCAGTACTCCATCCTGGTGGATACCTGACTCATGGGCAAAGGCATTTGCGCCCACAATCGCTTTGTTGGGCTGTACTATTACCCCCGTGCGATTAGAAACAAGGCGAGAGGTCTTATAAATCTGCTGGGTGTCAATTTTGGTTAAAGGCTCAGTAGATTCTGCTGGTCTGCCGAGAAAAGGATTAAAATACTGACGGCGCACGTGCAGCGCCATGACTAATTCTTCTAACGCAGCATTGCCCGCTCGCTCTCCAATGCCGTTAATAGTGCATTCTAGCTGTCTTGCACCATTTTTTACCGCTTCTAAAAAGTTGGCTACCGCTAAACCAAGATCGTTATGACCATGAACGGAAACAACTGCGCGGTCTATATTAGAAACGTTGTCACAAATTCCTTTAATCAACGCTCCAAATTCAGTTGGCGTAGTGTAACCTACCGTATCGGGAATATTCACTGTTGTTGCTCCTGCGTCAATTACAGCTTCCAATACCTGATAGAGATACTCTGGGTCGCTACGGACAGCATCCATCGGCGAAAACTCCACATCATCCATAAAAGATTTGGCATAAGTGACCATTTCTTGAGCGATGTCGAGAACCTCAGCCCGAGACTTTTTGAGCTGATATTCTAAATGGATATCAGAAGTAGAGATAAAAGTATGAATTCGACCCTTGACCGCAGGCTGGAGTGCGTCTGCTGCCGCTTTGATATCTGCCTTAATTGCTCTGGCTAAACTGCAAATTACTGGTCCATCTTCTGTACCGACCTGTTGGGCTATTTTTTGGACTGCCTCAAAATCTCCAGGGCTAGCAAAAGCAAACCCTGCTTCAATTACATCGACTCCCAGCCTGGACAGTGAATGGGCAATTTCTAGCTTTTCTTCAACGTTGAGGGTTGCGCCAGGAGACTGTTCGCCATCTCTTAAGGTGGTGTCGAAAATAATGATGCGGTCTTGTGAATTGTCCATAGTCCAAACTCTAGGTGAGGAAATTTGTAATACTGAAAATTATAGATGATCTTTAAATGGGTCAAGTAATGAAGCAGCAACTAAAAATGGCGATCGCCATTCTGGAAAAGATGCGATTCTCTGACAATCAAATTTAATTATGACTTATTGCCCCGCTACTAATTATTTTCAACTCTCAGAAGTCGCTTTTCTCGATGTAGGAACGAACATCGTTTAAGTCAATATAGCGGTCTGTGGCATTACGCAATTCCCTGGCAATCATGCCTTCAGTAGAAACAACCGTAATGTGAGTATTCTTAGAGCGTAGTAGTTCGATCGCCCGTTCAAAATCTCCATCGCCACTAAAGAGAATCACCCGATCATACTGCTCAACCGTGTTAAACATATCGACGACAATTTCGATATCGAGGTTTGCTTTTTGCGAATAACGTCCCGAAGCATCATCATAGTATTCCTTGAGAATCTTGGTTCTGACGGTGTAGCCCAAGCTGATGAGAGCATCTCGAAAACCTCTTTGGTCTTGGGCATCTTTCAACCCTGTATACCAAAAAGCGTTGATCATCACGACGGTGGGATCTTTGGTAAAGTACTCCAGCACTCTCCTAGGGTCAAAAAACCAGCCATTTTTTTGTTGAGCATAGAACATGTTGTTGCCGTCTACAAATATGGATAGACGATCTCTTACGTACTTATTATGAGACTCCATATAATTTTTCCTATAAGAGCTTAAATATATTAATTGATACAGGCTGCACAGTTGTTACCAGAGAAGTTATCGCTCACGCTTTTAATTTGCGGGGTGATTTCTCCATCATCTTGCCAAGCAAGACTGGCAGAATTTAGGTTGTGACCCAGATTTCCCTTCTAAAAGCCAAGGTAATCTGTGACAGCGTAATAGGTTGCTACAACGGAAATCGAGTCACAGCAACTATCATGAATAGACCGGCATTATGGCTACGACCAAATATTATTAAATAGAGTTTGGACGATAAGCACCACTTTATATAGGGGGAAAACCCAAATAAAATTTAGATTAGGTATATTTCATATCCATTCCAGTTTAGGACAAAAAAAACCTCATTAACAATCTAATTTGCTGCGGTAAGACTTTTTAACAAATTCTACTGCCTGTCGAACGAGCAAAAAGTAAATTTATAGTCAATTGACCAAGCTATATTTATTAAATCAGCGGACAAATAGTAGTGTTAATGTTTTTCTAAAGAGCGATCGCTAATTTTTTAAGCAATTACAGAAAGATGATTTTTTGCTGGCGTTAATGATAGTTATGGTAGTTCTAAACCCCGTCCAGTTTGAAAACTAGAGTTTTACGCAAAAAAGAAACAAAGTAAAAGGAAGAAGTTACAAACAAAATTAATGTTGAAGGTAAAGTGCGACCTGCACAATCAAAGTAAAGAAACATTGAGGCAAGAAGCATATCTAACCGCGTAAGAAGCATCTTGAACCTGACGAAGAAAAACTACGGTTTTCAAAGCAGACCAGGTCTAACATCAAAATCTCAAAAGAAACGTTGCAGTCTTTGCGAACGCGAATGCGTTCTAGTCTGCTTCTCAGATGATGGGGCAATCGCCCTGCACTAGAAAAGGATCAATTCTCAATTACTGTCTTCACCTGCTGTTTACCGTTACTCGTCACCACAATATTATTTTTACCCAAAGCGCCGATCGCTTTTTCTCCAGTCAAACGCGCTTGAGGATTTGCTTGTTCATAAATTACGTTACCTGTGGCTTCTACTTCCTCGGTATCTATTTTCCAGGTTATTTGGCGAGCAAATATTTCAGCTAACTTGAGCTGATTGATCCCCTTTACTCCATCTTCTAGTATGGCTTGCTTTTGGAGCAGGTTTATTTCACCTTTGTTACCTGTTATGCTAGTTTGTTGCTCACGATCAAGAATTTGGATCGGGCGATCGCTCTTCCCAAAGCGATTCTGGTAATTCCAGGTAAGAGAATCTGTTGCTACCTGAAGCGGCGGATTGAGACTGATCAACTCGATATTTTGGCTCAGAGTTGCCTGATGAATAGC
>JBCCNG010000494.1:0-3901 GCA_039025955.1 Cyanobacteria bacterium P01_C01_bin.72
ATCGCAAGTAAACTATAGATGAAAATAATTAGGAAATACTGCGGATATAGCAATTCTCGCGTTGGGGAGGTACATCTTGCTACATGCGGCACAGCACGTAGCGCAACGAGTCCTTTTGGACTCGCCCCTCGAAGAGGGGCAGGGGCGATAGCCCCGTGTCGTTAGACGATATCCGAAGGTGTACTATATGCGAGGCGGTATCCTTTAGGACAAGGGCATAACATATCTTTAAGGACTGGCAAAGCTTTGCTTTGTTTGCCTTTGTGCCTTCTGCCCTCTGCCTTCAAACGATCATCTTTGTATCTCACGAATCTGATAACCGCTATGGCTTTTGCCCAGCAACTTAGACAAGATTGCCACAATCTATTTCTAACTTGGATCTAAATTGCTATATATTTTAGATAAATGTGATCGTAATTAAATAAATTATACCAGCGTGAATTTGCCAGTTATTTCTTCTACTTTTTTTCTAACTCTGCTGATGATGATCGGCTTGTTTTTCTTTATTCGCGCTTCTGTCAAAGACCGCACAAAGCAAATCCAACTGTTGCCAACTGAATCTGAAGATATTTTAATCAGAAAGCTACAGGAGTATTTTGAAGCTAGAGCCTATAAGATAACTTCGGTTGATTCAGATAAAAAACAGGTCGCTTTTAAAGGCTATGTACAGCCTAGTGTTTTTCTGGCTATCCTCTTGAGTTCTTTAGCTTTAGTTGGGCTATTCTGTCTGATTTTAGTCCTATTTCTGCTTCTCCCTGATTTGAATCAGTTATGCTGGCTACTAGTTTTAATTGCTCCCTGTGCTGGACTATTTTACTGGAAAAAAGCTGGTCGCTGGGAAGATATTTTGCTACAGGTCATGGCTCAAGACGATTCCCCAAACCTGGTAAGAGTTGTCGCTCATCGAGATGAACTAATTCAGCTTCAGGAAAATTTGACCGTGCAAACCGTGGACTAGGGACTGTAATTACACAACCATAATTAAATTTGTTGTTTTATATCTAATAAAAAAGAGAGGACATATGTACAATCTCCTCTCTTTACTATTGCGATTAAGCTAATTAGCCTAAGTTGTTTTGCTAAAGCGTTATCAGACTAGTGAGTACTCACAGTAGCAACCGCTTTATCTCCTTCCCACTCTTGTAGGTCTATTGACTGTAGACTAGGGAAAAGAAAATGATTTTCCTCAACGTATTGAGCGCCAAATAGTCCTTTTTCAGCCCAGAAGTAGCGATCAGTAGTGTGTTCGTTGCGCTTAACCACTAAAACTGCTGGAGGATGTATTCCCAGGGAGGCGATATGGTTACGGGCTGCGGTGACAGGCTTCTCTTCTCCACTTTCAATGTGATGCTGAGGAACGACTTCTAAAATCTTGCGACCTTCTTGACGACGACGACTTTTGCGTTTACGTTTTCTTGCCAACCCTTTACCTCCTAAAATTTACTGACTGAATACTGTGTCGTTAGTTACTATTTATCCTGTTATTGTATCGTAATGAACAAAAAAAATCAACTGTTACCTGAAGAAATTACGGAGGCAAAATCCCCAATCATAGCACTTAAATAATATAGTGTTTCTTACTTTAAAATGAGAAAATAAATTAAGTCATTTTGCCGAAAGTCAGAATTTTAGAGTAAAAGTAAGCTTTGCTACTTAATCAGTGGTCAAAACTGCCGTTAAATCTTAGTTTTTTAAGCATTGATATTGAAAAATCGTATTTCCAGTACTGAATTTGCTACTTTGTGTCAGTCCCAGATATCGCTTTTATCTCAGGGTCTAGGGGCAGTTTGGAGCGTGATTTACTTGACAGAAAACACCAGCGAAGAAGGACAGGGACAGCTTTTTCCCTTTGCGATTCATCCTCAAGGGGGAAATCAAAGTTTTTGGGAGCTACCGCCACTCAAGCTGTCGGAAATCTGGCAATTATCTCAGGGTAATTTTGTGGCTCAACTACTACCAAAACATCTAGTTAGTCAAAAAGAACCAAAACAGTCTAATACTTGGCAAATAGAACCTGCCGCAACCAAGCAGCTAATTCTGCCTTTGATTCATCAAGAAACTTTTATCGGCTTGCTAGTAACTGGGCGGGAAGATCGAGAATGGAATTCTGAGGAGCTACAGCAAGCAGAAGCAATTGCTCGTACTATTTCCTTGGCGCGTTTTCTGGAATTTCAATATCATTGGGCGCAGGATGAATTAACTGTTCAGGAAAATCTCAGGCGTGTTGAACATGACCGCCTGGATAATTTGCTTCATCAGCTGAAGAATCCCCTGACCGCCCTCCGTACCTTCAGTAAATTGTTGCTTAAACGCATTTTGCCCGATGATCCTAACGGCAAGCTAGTGGAAAACATTCTGGCTCAAAGCGATCGTTTTCAAGCTTTGCTAGAGCAGTTTGAAGCAGAATCTGCCCAGCTGACTCAGGTAAGCTCCCTAAATCAATCCCCACACCTGTTAGCCGATTCTCAGTCAGATACTATTGATCAAAGCAGCTTTTTGCTCCCCAGTTCAGCTAATAAACCAGAGCCAGTAGACTTAGAGGAGATACTCAAGCCGCTGCTTAATACAGCCCAGGCAATAGCGGTGGAGAGACAAATAGAATTGGTTAATCATCTTCCCTCTAGTCTCCCCTTAGTATTGGGAGATTTAGCTGCCTTAAGAGAGATCTTGAATAATCTACTAGATAATGCTCTCAAATATACGCCTGCGGGAGGAAAGGTGCAGCTAGAGCTAAAAAGTGGAGATCGCCGCTTAGGAATTGCCATTCAAGACACGGGGGTTGGGATTCCGCCATCGGTTCAAGCGCGCATCTTTGAGCGTCATTATCGGGGTGTTCAGGCTCAGGGAGATATTCCTGGTACAGGTTTGGGCTTGGCGATCGCCAAAGAACTAGCGGTCAAAATGCAGGGAGAAATTGAATTGATTAGTCCCAATAATCTGACAGCAGACAGTAGCGGCACGACTTTTATCCTCTGGCTCGTGATCGATGGACAATTGACAGGGGACAATTGATAATTAAGTCTTGCTCTAACTCATGGTCAGTAATTAGTTAATTACTAATCAGTAATCAAATCGATGCGAAAACTCTATTTTCTAGTGCCAGGGACAACGGGAAAGTTTGGTGGTGGCGGTTTGTGGGCAGAATTAAATACCTGTACTCTTGCCCAGCAAATATGTGAGGCAGAGGTAGTTACTTATCGACAGCGAGAAACACAACAGGCTTTTTTGACTGATATCTTACCTACATGCGATCGCCAGTCGGCAATATTTGTGATTGGTTGGGGGTTTGATGTCCCCAAAATGATGGTACAACTTGCGGGGCAGAATATCATTTATCATGCCCACAGCTCTAACTATGGGTTTTCTCTATCGCCTGATGTGCCGATTATTACCGTCAGTCGCAATACGATGGGGTACTGGGGAGAAAAAGCCGCCAGCAGCTTAATTTACTACTTACCAAACCAGATTGGTGATCAATTTTATAATCGAAATCAACCCAGGGACATTGATCTTTTGGTGCAGACACGCAAATCCTCTGAGTATCTATTACAACAGCTTGTGCCTGCTCTCCAGCATAACTATCAGGTTGAGATTATCGACAGCTACGTTGCTGATTTAGCAGCATTATTTAACCGCAGCAAAATATATCTTTATGACTCGGCGGAATATTGGGCAACTGCTGGAGTCACAGAAGGCTTTGGCTTACCCCCTTTAGAAGCATTAGCCTGTGGCTGCCACTTGTTTTCTAGCGTCAATCATGGTTTAGCCGACTATCTCGATCCAGGCTTTAACTGCCATAAAATTGCTGGCTATTCCTTGGAATATGACCTGTTGCGAATCAAACAAGTACTGCAACTATCTCCTCCTACTGAGGTTGATTGGCTCCAAGAATATCGTCGCG
>JBCCNG010000495.1:0-3893 GCA_039025955.1 Cyanobacteria bacterium P01_C01_bin.72
ATATCGGTCGAATCTGGAGGTGCGGGAACTCGTTTAACGGTAATTTCTAGAGTAGACGGTCGAGATGGCGTAGAAGAAATAGAATAAGAACGAACTACCTTTTTTCCTCCAATTTCTAATTCGAGACTGACAAACTGACCGTCTACTCTAGAAATTACCGTTAAACGAGTTCCCGCACCTCCAGATTCGACCGATATTCCTCCTGGTTTAGTTTCTAACTGGTTGCACGATCATCTCTTAGTTGGTGATTGGATTAAGTTAATTGGCGGTGCGATGGGAAAATTTACCTGTACGACTCAGCCACCCCGTAAAATTTTGTTGATATCCGCAGGAAGTGGTATTACGCCAATGATTTCGATGACTCGTTGGATTTACGATACGGTAGCAGATTGCGATGTCGTCTTTTTTCACAATGCTCGCACTCCCCAAGATATTATTCTGCGCCAAGAATTGGAAACTTTGGCTGCGCGTCAGTCCAATTTTCGTTTGGCAATTTCGGTTACTCGTCCTGAACTAATACAACCTTGGCAAAGTCAGTGGTTGGGTCTTACTGGTAGATTTAACGAAACAATGCTCAATAATATCGCTCCCGATTTTACAGAACGTACTGTTTATGTTTGCGGCTCTGATGGCTTTATGCAGCAGGTAAAATCAATTTTAGCCAGTCAGGATTTCCCGATGGAACAATACCATCAAGAAAGCTTTGGCGGGAAAAAACCGAAACAAAAGCAAGCTTCTCCAGCACTAGTTGCGAAACCTTCTATTGAAGATATCCCCGACACAGAAACAATAGATCGAAAATCCAACTCTCAAAAAGCCAACACAACTAACCAACCTGCTGTCTTTTTCTCCGAACTCGGTAAAGAAATTCCCTGCGATGAAGAAGAATCAATTCTCGAAGTAGCAGAACAGCATGGAGTCGCAATTCGTAGTGCTTGTAGACAGGGAGTTTGTGGTGCTTGTAAGGTACACAAGATAGAGGGGGAAGTTCGATATGAAGGAGATCCCGATGCTTTGAGCGATCATGATGAGGGTTGCATTCTTCCCTGTATTGCTTTTCCTGTAGGGAAAGTAACAATCCAGGTTTAAAGAAAAAACGATAGTGCATCAAATCCATCCACCACAGTGCGATCGCACCTTTCAACACTTTCTAGAATATGGCGAGCGTAGAGACATGATGCTGTTTGATGAAGACCCTCATTATTGGAAGATTTTAGAAGAGTTGGCTGGATGAGGTCGTGCAATCGCGCTCTAACTAAAACTAATTAGAAACGGTGTTAATCGCTTCTCTGCCTTCTTGTTCTGCTGCCTCTGAGCTATAAAAAATATCATCAGGTTCGTGACAGTGCGCAGCGCAGCAGAGCCATTCGGCTCAGACGCACCCGCAGGGGGCGCTTGGGGCGTTAGCCCCGCCGCAGACCGCCTCCTTGGAGGAGGCTGGAAGCCTTTGGCTTCGCGTCATCAATAATGCTGTACTTATAGCAGTCGTAAGAAGTATAGAAGACAGCCAAGGTATAGCGATCAATTGTGATAAGTTTGATGATGCTCATAGTTTAGAGCGAGTGAATCATCTTTCTATTTTAGTTTGGCTAGGAGGGAAAGAGAGATCGCTATATCAACTTACTATTTCATTTTAGTCTTATCCGAACAATACAAATAATATTAGAAGTCTAATATCTATAAAATTAGCACCTTTCAAAATCTGTGCGATAAATCTAAAACTTGAGTTCTATAAAATATTTTTCTAAAATAGCGCACCAAAAATGAAAAATGGTGCTATACTACAAAAAGCTCGAATAAAGGAGTTCAGAAACCAATGAATACAGCTACTTCAAAATTTAACTTCACCAACCGCGAAGCAAACCTATATTCTTGGCAACTCTTTATACTGCAAGCTTTTCATCAAATGCAGTGTTTATATTGTTATCAACAATATCAGCAAATACAGAATTTACAGATACTTTAGGCTCTTTCAAGTTCGGTTAAAAACTCATAGATATTAAACTACTTCTAATAAGTAGTGCTTCTGTTGTGATTTTTTTACGGTCAATACTTCAAGCTGAATAATTGTAAGTTTGGTTGATTTTTCCAATGCGAATTATCGATGGAACTACATGCTGTATAGTGGTCTTGCCAAAGAGGCTAGTCGCAGTGTCACAGGCTTTTTATGTATTGTCGAGTAGCGCGAAGGGCGGTGGCAGAGCCACCAAGCGCACGTAGTGTGCGTCTGCCCCATTCGGGTCTGCGCCTTCTAGCCCGCCAGGGCGGTCTGCCCCAAAGGGGCTGCATCAGGAAAGTAAGTCGTTGACCATAATTGATACGATTTTATTCCTTTAACTGCTACTGCGCCTTCGCGCTGAGTTTAGCGTTTTTAACTGTAGCCAAGAGTAAACCTTTTTGTATTTCTAAATAGAGATATGAGGTTGTGCTAATAATTTTCTGTTACATAGAAAAGAATAAGAGCAATGTCGCAACCCTGCGCTAGCTCCGAAATCGAGAATATTGCTTATTTAACCGCATATACAAATATGCAGTAACGATGTTCACGAGGCACAGATAGTCATGTAGTTAATCACTACAAGTATCTTGTTAGTTTGTGTTGCAGATAAATATTTTTTTAAAAGTAGTAAGTTGGTGAAGTATTTGACTTTATTACTAATAGTTATGCCTAAAAAATGAACCTTGAAAATCAAATAATAGATATATTCTTTTTGCATCGGTAGCCAAGTAGGTCAAGGCGGTGGTCTGCAAAACCATCAATCGTGAGTTCGAGTCTCACCCGATGCTTAAGACAGCGTAGCATAACGGTTAATGCACCAGCCTCATAAGCTGGCAGATGTGGGTTCAATTCCCGTCGCTGTCACCAAGGGGGGATGGTGTAACTGGCAACATAGAAGTCTCCAAAACTTTTGTTCTAGGTTCAAATCCTAGTCCCCTCGCATACATGTACCACGATATTTAGACGTGGTAAGTCTTACGGGTTGGTATCCAAATTGGTGAAGGAGCTTGACTGTAAATCAAGTGCCAGTGTGCTGAACGTGGGGGTTCGAGTCCCTCCCAACCCACCAACAAAAGAAAAGAAAAACTTATTTCCCCTGGTAGCTCAGTTGGTAGAGCGTCTGTTTGAAGCGCAGAAGGTCATTGGTTCAATTCCAATCTGGGGGGCTACTGGGGAGTCGCCGCAGCCTCTATCGAGGCAGACCGCCCTAGCGGGCTGGGCGCGAAGCGCCGCGTATGGCATCGCACTTTGAATGCGAAACAATGTAGGTTCGATTCCTGCCTCCCCAGCCAAAGTATGCTCCTGTAGCCCAATTGGAAGAGGCAGCAAGTTTAAGCCTTGTTTGTTGTGGGTTCGACTCCCATCAGGAGTACCAAAATTTGCCCTCGTGACGGAACTGGAATACGTGCTGGTCTTAGAAACCAGATTTTGTGGGTTCGACTCCCACCGAGGGTACTGGGTTTATGGTGTCTGAAGCCGAAGCGGTGGAGGCGCTTGTTTGTGAAGCAAGTTATTAGCGGGACAGACGCGGATGCGTCAGATCGTCGTCTTCGACGACTAGAAAGCTTTGCTTTCGTACTCCCGTCGGACACCCTTTAAGTTTTAGTTTAGTTTAGTTTGGCATGGCGATCGCTACTCTACGATAAGATGAGATTAGAATAGCGATCGCCAGAATTAAAATGCCTGTAGATACTAGCCTTTACCCCGATAATTGGAGCAGTCTAGCATTACGAGTAAAAGAAGCTGCTGACTGGAGGTGTCAGTGCTGCGGGAAGA
This sequence comes from Cyanobacteria bacterium P01_C01_bin.72, assembly GCA_039025955.1. Taxonomy (GTDB): domain Bacteria; phylum Cyanobacteriota; class Cyanobacteriia; order Cyanobacteriales; family Xenococcaceae; genus Waterburya. The sequence continues at coordinate 3,776 of JBCCNG010000495.1, forward strand.
AGTGTTATGAGCCAGGAGAACGACCAGAGGGATTATCTCGCTCTGAGTGGACGGCAGATATTTTACAAGTACATCATCGCAACCATGACACGAGCGATAATCGACTATCTAATTTGAT
>JBCCNG010000496.1:0-3889 GCA_039025955.1 Cyanobacteria bacterium P01_C01_bin.72
ATGCTTTAGCTTTCCATTTGAGACTCCGCCTCCACTGACAGACAGGGCAATGCCTAACTCGACAGAACCTAGCTCCTGATAGTTTGAAGCGTAAAGATGAATCGCGATCATGAGGAACTAGTTTAAACTCCAATAATTGAGAACAGAAATCCATTCTCTGGGCATAACGATCAAATTCCCCGTCCCCCCGATAGTGATTGGCTACGCGATCGGCACTATGGCGATGCTTATCCCAAGGTTTGTCCTGATGTGACAGCTCAGACAAACCTGGAGCATTTGTACTTACCTCATTCTTATTAGAACAAGGTAAAATGGGGGCATCGCCGTCTAAAAAATTAGACATATAGAATCCCGTGATTTTAGTTGTGACTGTGGTAAGCCAACTATATCACGGGATTTGGCGTTTTATTGTTAACGAATGTCAGGCTAATATCGGCATTTACATGTCTATATCATACTAACCGCTTTCTACAGGCGAATCTGCCCTGTATTGCTTGCAGGGGAAGCAATAGCGCTCGGATAGAATCCTCACGCTATTACTGTATATTCAAGTGAAGGCGGAGCTACGCTAAATAGCGACAGCTAATTATCTCTACAAGAACCTGCTCTAAAAGATTTAAAATCGGCTTCTACGCAGTTGCCTGTTTCAATTGCTCTATAGCCAAGAAACGCGGTCAAACAAATAGCTAAAGCAATAATCCAAGTATTTGATTTTAAAAATAATTTCATTAGGTTTCTCCTTTGACTTACAACTCGCCTTAAATAGGCGAATCAAAGAAACCTATTTAAATGTTCCCAAAGCATAAACAAATAAAAAGTAGTATTTAATACAAAACGAGAAGATTAGGTTCGTAATTTCCGCAGGGAACATCCCACTTTTTACATTTCTAACAAAACTCTAGACTGCACTATCGCGTTGAGTGAGTGACTATATCTAGAGCCTCGCCATTTTTCCTACGTTGCGCCTCCGCAGAGCGTATTACTTACTATTTTCTCATACCGCCTTGAAGATCTCGGTTTTAGGTTTTTTAAAAACAGCGAGACGCAGGTTTCACATGGTTTGATAATTTATGAACCCTTAGGGTTCGATATTGTATCTACTTAAATTTTGAGGTCATCTAACCATTTCCCTGAATCCACTTCTGTAGTTTACTAAGTAGTTCACCTGCTAAATCCTCTACTGGAGATAGCTCGTGTTTATTAATAGGTATCCAGCCAATTCCATCTGGATCTTTAGTTTTAGACCATTCACAAAAACTTTCAGGTGTTTTTCGACGATTTTTTGCGCTGGATACACTGTTTACTTTTAAGCCAAATCTTTTTGCCAATGTAGCTGTTTTTAAAGTTAAGCGATTGCTATCATGCGTTAGCTTTAACTGTAAATTACTAGTGACTGATTTTAAATCTTTATTTTCAGGTGGTTCACTAGTAGTTTTATCTCGATCTTCAACTTCTATATAGTTTGTGCCAGGTATTTTATCTATAAAAGAGCGGTTCAACTTAACCTGCTCTTTTAACTCTTGAAACTCTTTTTTAAGTCCCTCAAACTCAGCTAAAGTAACACCTCCAACAGTAGTCCCCTCGGTAAACTCCTTAATGGTCTCCTCTAATCCAAAGTACTCAGCTAAAATTACTATTCCAGCTTGAGACATTGATAATTTTTTCTCTTTCTGAAACGATTTGAAGCGATCGTATATTTGCTGGGGAACGTAAAGACTTATTTTTGGATTATCAGTGGGCATAAAAGTAAACTACCAGTGGTTTTTTAGTAGTTTAACATAATTGGATTTCAGATAATCTGGGCTAAGTTTACTAAAAACCTGGTAATCTATCTTGCCTTTGTGATTGTTCTATCCGCTGACGAACTAAATCAATTCTTTCTGTAAAATCAATAGGAGTAGGATCATAATTGGAAGGCATAACTTGTTTAACTGCTAACCTAACAGCATTTATAGGATGCATTCCCTGCTCAATGTTATTAGCAGAAGCTTGGCATACAGCAGCAAAGTTGGATAGATCAACAATTGGATAGTAGTCCCTTAGCAATTCTTTCTCAGAAATTTCTTTGTCTAAATATTGCTCTAGCCTTAATCTCATTTCTACGGCTTTTTCTGTAGTTAGCAAAATATTAATCTCGTTGTGAACTTTGCCAAAGAAAATGTTTGTATCTTTGGAACCTGGGTTATATTGCCCTACAGATTCTAAAAAAAGTTTTACTTGCTCTGTTAAAGCAGTTCTACGAGAATTCTTAAGTTCATCTCTAATGGCAACACGATCTTTATCAGCTTCTAATTGTGCAGGGTTAGTTGCAGAACCCATCCATTGATGAATCCAGTCCTCTACAGCTAAAGAAAAGTCATCGTTTACTTGCATAGTAAAGCGAACAGCCAATCTAGGGTGTATCCAAGTCCCTTGGTATTTCCCTCCTGATTTAGTTTCAACCAGATCCGTTACGAATATATTCGTAACGGTAGAAAGCTTTTTAATAGCTTGCTGCATAGCTTTAGTTTTAAGGATATCGTTTGGATCTCGCCTTTCTCCAGTTATTTCGCGATTCACCTTACAAATTTGAGTTGCATTAACATAACCATCAGATTCTCTTTGATAAACCAATAAACCTTCTAAATCATGCTCAATTGCTTTGATTCTTTTAGCCATTACACTATTTCATTGATTTTCGATAAATATCTTGCAACACAGTGTCCCCTAAGCTATTTGGCTTGATTATATAGCCCAAATTAATAAGGGAAGAGAGTTTAATAGAGTACTCATTATTAGCTCTTTGTAAATTTACCCCAGATAAATCAATTTCTCTGTCACAGATACTATCTGGATTTTGGTCAAGAGTTCTTGCATACTCTAAAATCTGCTCAGATAAAGCCTCTGGAACACGAATAACTTTAGTTTTACCATGTCTCCAGGTTGATTTCCCTCCAGCTCCTTCTCTGTATCCACCTCTAGGCATTTTTTGACCCTGTAACACTATCATAATCATACTTGATTTTGTCGTCAACTAAGGTTTGTCTCTGCAACCTGCGGAAGTTTCGCCAAAGCCTTGACTCTGTTTAGTAAACTATCGGTAGTTTACTAAACAGAGGTAGTCTCTATACAGATTTCTAGTGGTCTACTAATTTATATTTTTTATCTTTATACTTCCAGCCAAAATACAGTCGCAGCATCTCTTCTGCGGTTTCAGTCTCATCTGTTCCGATCAAATCCTCTGGCTCTTCTCCAACCTTTTTCATATAGTCACGCAGTACTCCCCCAACTGAAACACAACGGGTTTTGTGCAATTGCCTGGTCACCTCAAACAGAAATTCCTTACTACGATATAAGTCGCTTTCCTTGAGAGAGTATTTGAGAATTTCAGGAATTAACGTACAGGGATTTTGCTTTTTATGTACTGCCTTAATATGCACCTGGGGCTGATAATCCAGTCTTGCTGCTTTCTGCCAAAGATCTACCCATCCCTGTTGTGATATGTAATTGTAGCTAAAGTAACTACTAGGAGTCATCAGCAAGCAGTGAAAATGAGGATGAGCTTGCCCATCTTTGCCATGAGTCACTTCTAGCGATTTTATCCAACCACTAATACACCACTCTTTCAGCTTAGTCATTCTGATAAATGACTTATTCATATCAGTGATAGTAGATCGCAATTCCGTAACAGGACAGTTCTTTATCGTCAGGGTCAGGAATAGCCATCTATGAGTAGGGAAATCCTTTACTACTCTAGGAAGTGCCTCTAATGCTTTAGCTTTCCATTTGAGACTCCGCCTCCACTGACAGACAGGGCAATGCCTAACTCGACAGAACCTAGCTCCTGATAGTTTGAAGCGTAAAGATGAATCGCGATCATGAGGAACTAGTTTAAACTCCAATAATTGAG
>JBCCNG010000497.1:0-3882 GCA_039025955.1 Cyanobacteria bacterium P01_C01_bin.72
AACTTCTGATTGGGGCTTCTGTCTCTAGCGCCCCCTGAATAATAGACAAAAAAATATCCAGTTCAAGACCGATTACTTGTTCTGGATTAATATCTTGCCAATTTAGCTTTGACCATCGACGGGGTTGGGGATTAATCAACTGCTCTGCCAAATCCTCCAGACGATCGTCTAATGCTTCATAACTTAAATAATGATCAATTAGATAGTTAACTCTTCCCTTCGTTTGAAAAAAGTTGGGGCGGAAACAAACTTCTCCTGCTGAATCTCTGAGGGACTGATTCATATTACCTGACACCTACAAACTGTTGTGTACTTGCTTGATATACAGCTTAGGTAATTTCCCGTAGGTTGTCTGTCGGGGAAAGTCGGGAGTTTTTTAGTCGGAAAAAGTCGGAAATTGATTACTGATTACTGATCATTTAATCCATAACTTATTTAAGGATTAACAGCCTGGGTTGTCCAAGTTTGATCTGCTTTCAGATGATATAAATAACGCTGTTGTGGATCGCCTTTGAGCTGGAGATGATCGACTTTTTGGGGAGTTAGCAATAGTAAACAAAAATTGTCTAGGGGAATCTTTTCATCAGGTGGCTCGACTTCAAAAGCAGACTTTTCCTCCGCAGGTTGACCAGGATCGGGCCAGGCAAATTGTGATCGCGCAGAGTCAGAAAGGTTATACCAGGTTGTGCTCCGTGCCTGTTGGAGAGCGGGATCTGTTTCTTGGACGGTAACTAGATACAGTTCTCCTGTAATCCGAAACTGTTCTCGGGTTTTGGTAAAGTACCAGCAAATTTCGGCAAGGGATTGATGCTTAATATCCTGGATTTTGGCGCTACGGTCATCGGTAATAATTTTAAGACGATTTTGTTCATCATCCAGAAACCCCCGAAAAACTACTGTACGGTTTGCGGGCTGATTATCTGGCGTAACTGTCGCTAACTGAAAGTAGCGGGAAAAGGGCTTAGAACGATTACGATGGATAGCACTAGAAAGAGGCGATCGCCAGGGAGCAAGCATAGACAATGAACGATCCTAAATATACCGCAAGCATATGAACAATTATCAGTTTAGACAATTATCACAATCAGGTTTGCCCAATCGACAGGCGATCGCTCTAATGAACTAGCTAAGAGGGGTTCGACCTGGAAAAAATGCCATTTTAGCCAGCAGTCCAAATAAAGCTAGGAATGCACCAGTAATTAGTGTCCAGAATCTTTTGTCCTGGTCATCAACGCGAGTTTCTAGTCGCTCCAATCGTTTGTCTATCCCGTTCAATTTTTCTTCATTTCGACCTTGAGCCAGCGTTATTTTGTCAACTTTCTCGTCTAGCTTCTCAATTTTGAGGCTCAATTTTTCATCCATCTTGTTGAGCTTCTGGTCGATTTTCTCGTCAAGCTGGTCTAGCTTTCGATCAATTCTCTCGTCTAGTTGATCTAGCTTTTGATCAAGTTTGCCTATTAATTGCTTGATTTCTGTGTCAGAAGTCGTGGTCATGGCGGGATAAGCTCTAGATATAGCTTATATTTTAGCTTTACTTCATAGAGTCTGTCTTTATATTTGCTTTACTTTCATAGTCGTTCCCAGTAAGAACCTTGAGTAACAATAATCAATGAATAATTACCAGTTGCCGAAAACTTCTAGCCCGAAAATAGATAGAAACGGGAATAGCCCACCAGATAGAACATGTCGATCGCAATGACAATTCCTTTTGTCCAGGGAGAGTTGAGTAAACTCAGAGCGATGGGATTGACTGCTAATACCAATACCATCTCGATCAGTGCCACAATTCTGCCGTAATGATTGATATCCCAGTAAGAGAAGGGGCTAATAAAACGATAGTCGCTAAAGGGGAAAAAGTGGCGATGGGCATCGTCATTGTGTACAGGCAAGTCTAATAGAGAGTGACACACCATGCTGATACACAAAATCATGGCTGGTTTCCAGTCGAGCCAATAGAAGATAGCCACACCAAGTAGTGCTAGGGGAATAGAGTGAAATAGGGCAATAATATTTTGCCAAAATGGTTGTTCGTAGCCTTCTGTCCAAATTTTGCCTTCAGGCATTTTATAAATAAACTTGGCGACAAAATAAAAGACAAAGATAGGTACGTCGGGCAAGATAGCGCCGATCGCAATTACTAGGGTATTTTTGGGGGCAACCGTTCTGCCTAGCAAAGCTAAATTGAGCAGATAATGACCAGGAGTATTCATCTCAGTAATCAACTCTAAATTGAGCGTAAACCTGTTTATAGTAGTTTAATGCAGCGATCTCCATACTGAACCAAAATTGGACCTGTATTTCCTGTCGCCAGCCAGAAAAAAGCTCTTACGCCATCGCGGACGGTTTTTTTTATTGGTTCAGGAGGGTTATCTGAAGGTACAGCAATCGGTTCAAAATTAATCCCGCGACTACCAAAAACGATATCGCCAATTATTTTGGCTCGTTGCATATGGTTTTCGGAAGTAACTAGGTAGACACTATCTATTCCCTTAGCTTCTAGCTCATCAACGAGAGTTGTAAAGTTAGTCAAAGTATCGCTGGCTTCGTAGTCAAAATTAAGGCGATCGCTGGCTATTCCCGCATTGGCAAAGATTTTGTGGGCATAAGCTTGAGGACTACCAGAAGAGATCCAAATTGGTAGTTCTGGGTGCTGTTGGGCTAACTGAGCTGCGTAACGCTCTCGTTCTTCATGTCCCCCTAAAACTAACAAAGCTTCAGGTTCAGTAACGGTGGTAGCTTTGGTAGCTGGTTTGAATCCGACGCAAAGAGATGTTGCTACTACCGAGAGCAAAAATAGATACTTGAATTTACTGGCTCTGTTGATATTGACTAAATCGGGTTCTGGTTGAGGGGTAAATTGTAGAAACATAGATATATACAAGAAGATAGGCTTTGATGACGGGATGAATTGCGCCTAAACTAATCCAGAACTAATCCAAATTTACTTTAAATTGAGCAATTTTTGGTTCTGCTGCTGAGATATTTTATTCGCAACTGCGGAGTCTAGAATAGTGAACCACACAAGCGATCGCTAAACTACACAATTTCTTTAGGAAACTCAACTTATTGTATGTATCTTTATTTAAGATGTCTCCTCTTTGACGTAATTTCACGGTATTTGTCTTTAGAGATGGTGATTGTCAGTCAGGCTGAAGTAAAAAGTAAGGAGTAATAAGTTAGATATCATCAGGGCTGGAGGTGGAATGAATGGTTACTCTATTTAGGCCTTGCTGAATAAGTCAAAATTATTTATCTGTAAATGTTTCAAGACTTTTTCTTCAATTCAAGTGCAAGGTTTTTTGAGAGGGTGGTGTTATTTTTCTGGCATTTAGCACAATAAAATGCTCTATTTTTTTACAAGCTCAAAGCGCAGCGCGTATGCGCACAAAGGCGCTTAGTCCTAAAGGATATGTTATGCCCTTGTGGTACACCTTCGGATATTCGCCGCATGTTCGTCTTAAAGGATACCGCTACGCATATCGTCTTCGACGACTGGCGACTTTTTCAAAGTCGCGCCTGACACTGGTGCTACGCACCGCACGAAGTGCGTGCTGCCCGAAGGGCTGTGCTTGTGCAGCTAAGAGCTTTTAAACAGATATCTCATTAAATCCCAGTTTTTCAGCAAGTCCTATTTATGACTACTGATCCTAGAATCTGAAATTGATTAAATAGCTGTAATTTCCAAGCCGATACCGAACAAGGAGATTTTCAGTAACTTATCAGCAACTTGATTTTGTCTATCTACAAGCTAAATTTAAAATTCCGATAAACCTTAGTTGCTTGTAGATAAAGTTTTAACTATTACTGAGTTAAAGGTCAGTAATATGCTGTATTTACTTATTGCTAAACAAAATTATCAAGGTTATAACTGGAGCATGTATT